>JACMOZ010000406.1 GCA_014377785.1 Aeromicrobium sp. | reverse complement strand
CGTTATCCACCTCGCGCCGACGGAGTTGCAATCGGTTCTGGTGGAGTTCGCCCGCTGTATTGCCCCCGGAGGAAGCCTCCTCCTCGGGTTCTTCGAGGGCGACACCGTTGAGCCTTTCGTACACGCTGTCACGACGGCCTATTTCTGGCCTATCGGCAAGATGAGCGCAGAGCTCGAGATCGCAGGTTTTCAGGTTGACTCGGTGCACACTCGAACTGATCCAGGCAGGCGGCCCCACGCCGCGATCATCGCCCATCGAATAGATGTCTCAGCGCCATCAGTGGCCGTCCGTTAGCCGAACCCTCACAGGGCGATTAGGACCGCTGGGTCAGCTTCGTGCCGCCGATCTGTCAAGCCGATTCCGAGTGCGGCAATTATTCCCGCTGGTAGCGCCAGCAGAAGCCCGACGAATGCGGTGAAGGTGCTGTTCTCCGCGAGCCCCAACGCGAAGCCGACAATGCCCACCCCGTCCGCTGAGCCCAGGCCGCCCGCGACTAGGCTGGCCGCGCTCCCGACCTTATTCTTCCCTGCCCTGAGCGGATATCCGTTTCGCGCGTTTGAACAGGATGATGCCCACGATTGCGATGACGAGTGCCGTTGGCACCCAAGTGAAGAGAAGGTACGGCGCGAGGACATCAAAGTACAGTTCGTTGGAAGTGGCTGATTTGATCCAGGTCCCGATCAGGACGCCGACGAACATTGCGAGTTGCATCCCCGCAAACAGCTGAAACATTGCGTTTGGATCGTTGAGCCGCTCCTGTGGCGCCTGGCGTTCTTTGGTCATGATAAATCTGCCTTTCTCGAATGAGAAGACTTGTTGGTACTGAGCCCCCCTTGGCTACGGTACAACCAGTGCCGGTTGTAGCGGAGAACCGAACCAGATAGCGCTCGAGGCGTACTGAGCGCGCCCGGTTGGGAACCCCCGACGGGCCAGATGGGGTTCTTTGCCTTGGGCCCTCGTGAGAGTTTGTGCTGCTTTGCTACCGGAAGGCGCGGCTGATGCCTGCGGTGATCTGAGTGAGAGAGATCCAGTGAAGGAATCGTTGCAAGGGATGCACGGGCGAGAGCGAGAGTGGCCTCCACCGCGGGCTTGGTATGCCAGATGACGTCGCGCGCACCTGACAGCCTCCGGCCGCCGCCGTAATTTCTATACTCAGTTCGATTGCGCGACGCCGAGGAAGGTCGGGGCGACTTGACCGCCAGCTGATGCGATGGGGCTCCTCCAAAACGAGCAGCTGCATCTGGTGCCGACGAAACCGCTCCTTGATGCGCACCGGGGTTCCGTCGGGCCGATGGGTGGGAGCCAGCACGGTCCAGGTGACGCCGGGGACGATCTCGGCGGCTGTGTCGACCTCGACCGACCCGATGAGGTGGTGCCATTCCGGGAGCCGGGTCGGGTCAGCCAGCAAGCTCCACACTGCAGTTACTGTGGCGGGTACGAAGACCTCCGAAAGAAGTCCTCTTTTCGCAGGTGACATGCCCGTGACCGTCGAGACCTGTGCGGGCTGTGCGGTCTCGGGCGCTAACGCAAATTGCACTGCCTCCACTGACATCTCGAGGCGTGCGAGAAGGTCTGCCATCAGGCCGCTAGGTTCGGTCAGAAGTGCGCGCAACACCGCCTCGGCGTCGCCGGCGTTCTTACCACCGGCGGACGTCAATACGTCCATCGCACGAGGGGTCCATTCATAGCCCCGCGTCTCCTGAAACACGATCCGCTGGGGTTCCGCCGGCGTGGTCGTGACGCCGAGGCGCTGCAGGTTCGCAGCGTTCATTTTGTGGGTGGCATCGCGTACCGCCTCAAGCGAGAGACCCGTCGCGCGGAGCGCTCGTCCTGCACGTTGGTCGTTGATGACCAAGGCCGCAAAGAGGTGTTCCAGATCTCCGACCCGAAGTCCGTGGCGTGATGCTTCTTCCATCCCTGCTTGCGAGAGTTGCTGCATAGTGGCGGCGGCAGTTCTGAGTGTGCTCACGGGTTTCTCCTGGGGATGGGGATGGTCGGATCGACACGACGGTGGTATTTCTTGTGCACTGCTTGCCGAGTCACACCAAGGGCTTCAGCGATCTCAGTCCAGCTCAATCCGGCTCGGAGTGCCGCTTCTACTTCTCGCAGCTCGAGCGCGTCCGTATGGACGCGGAGGGCGACGACCGCACGCAATCCGCTCTTCGGGTCGTTCCCGGCTGGCAGGGCTTCTGCCGTGTCGTTATTCGCCACTCTGTCAACTTAGGTTGCTTGATCGTAATAAGCAACTCAGGTTGCGTATTCGTGCTCTGGTGGGTGCTAACGACAGCGTTCTTTTGCAGGCCCTGCACGAGGGGGTCGCGTTAACGTCGACGACTCCTCGGCCCTAATGACGTGTTCAGGTTTAGAAGAATGAGGTAATCGCAGCACGCGCAGTCCGCAGCTCTTCGGATCCGCGTGTTCGCATGGGGAACGCTCAATGGGTACGCTGACGCCTGAACCGCCGATATCTGGTCGGGCGATCCGTCACCGGCCACCCCAGATAATTGCCCGGTTTGGCTCCCGAACGTAGGGTTGAATCATGGCTGAGCATGAAGAGTTG
>JACMOZ010000405.1 GCA_014377785.1 Aeromicrobium sp. | reverse complement strand
GGCGTTGCGGTGCTCCTGTTCGTGCTCACTGGATGCGTGGCTGAGAACGCCGGTACTGCATCCTCCACACCGCCGAACCCGCTAATCGACCAGGACTTCCCCGACCCGGATATCGTACAGAGCGGCGGCCAGTACGTTGCGTTCGCGACCAACAGCCCGGCGTACACGATACAAGTGGCGACGTCCCCCGACCTTACGCATTGGAGCTACCGCGGAGATGACGCCCTGCCCCAGCTGCCCGCTTGGGCGACGAGTGGTCGCACCTGGGCTCCAGACGTCTCGCCAGCTCCCGGAGGCGGTTGGGTCATGTACTTCGCCGCGGAAGATGCAGCCTCGCATAAGCAGTGCATCGGAGTAGCGACCGCCGCGGAGGTGCTGGGACCATACCGCCCGGCATCCGATGCTCCCGTTGTCTGCCCGATCACGCAGGGCGGAGCAATCGACCCCCAGCTATTCACCGACACCGACGGCACCCGGTACCTCGTGTTTAAAACCGACGGCAATTGCTGCGCCCTCGACACCTGGATCGAGCTGGTGCCGTTGAGCGCGGATGGCAAGAGCATCGTGGGGACTCCGACCCGCCTCATCCGCCAGACGCTCGGCTGGGAGGGGAAAGTTGTCGAAGCGCCGACCCTCATTCGGCACGGCTCGCACTATGTTCTCCTGTATTCGGCCAACGACTACTCCCACGATCGCTACGCAATCGGCGTCGCTACCGCAGCGAGCCTCACCGGGCCCTATTCGAAACGGTCAGAACCGCTGCTCTCGACCGCTTCCAGCCGTGGACTCTACCTCGGTCCGGGCGGTCAGGATATCGTCACCGGTCCGAAAGGCGACGCGCTGGTCCTCCACTCATGGGACGCCAGCTACGCCTACCGCGCGATGCGGTCGCTGCCGCTCCGCTGGCAAGGTGACGTCCCAAGCGTCACCGCGCCAGCTGGTGTCTAGCAGCGAGTCTCGGCTGCCTCGTTATAGCTGACCGCTCCGTTTGGAGCAGCGAAGCCCGGGCTGCGGTCTTACCCTCAGCTCTGACTCCAGCAACAATCGCCAACTTTTCCGCGATGACAGCCGGGTCACTCGGCGGCCGACCGAAGCGAATACCGGATTGGCGGCCGGCGGCGATTCCGGCATTGACCTGCTCGACAATAAGTTCGCGTTCGTACTCAGCCAAAGTGGTGAGCATATTTAGCATCAACCGGCCGGTCGACTTCGCTGGGTCCATTCCGTCGGAAATGGCTCGCACGCTGAATTTCGGGTCCCGCACCAGGTTCACCGTGTTGAACCTGATGCCTTCAATCAGGTACTCGCCTTGCCGCGACATAACTGAGGCGCAGTCTGAGGAATCACCGTTGACTATGGCGGCGTCATTCGGACCCACCACGGCAATTTAAGCGAGACACGCTCCGGCTGTTTCGGGGTGGCTGGAGCGATCTGAGCCGGACCCCTGTTCACCCTTGTCGCAGGCAAGTTGACCGTTGCAGCGTCCGGGTCCGCTGCACGGTTAGGTCATCTGAGTTGGCTTGCCCTGAGGGGTGGGCTGGAAGGATGTTGTTGTGCCTAAGCCTTATCCCCGGGAGTTCCGTGAAGATGTTGTCAGCGTCGCGCGTGGTCGTGAGCCTGGTGTGACGATCGAGCGGATCGCGAAAGATTTCGGTGTTCACACCATGACGTTGCAGAAGTGGTTGCAGCGTGCCGCCGTCGATGATGGAATGCGGCCTGGTCAGAGTCGGACGGAGGGCGTGGAGCTGCGGGAAGCGCGCAGTCCGACTTGACCGGGGTGGTCGGCAACGGCCGTTCACGGATCGGCAAATCCCGAGTGCTACGCAATTGTTCGAGACGGGTCAGCCGACGACCCATGTGGCCCGGGATTTTGGAACGTCGTGGCACCAATCGGGGCCAGGCAGAGCGGCCGGCCGTCGCTCACTTCGGCGCAGTTCTCGGGAGCCGCTCACCAGGACGTGGTGAAAAATCACCCGGCGATGCCGAAACGCCCGTCTGGCACCCCCGGTGCAGAGTTTTCTGCGGGAGGGATTTTGGGTCGCCATCCGCGAGACACCGCCATCGGCAGCTGGTTCTTCGGGTTCGGTTCAGTTGATGTCGGCCGGGTTGCCGGCAACGCGCCGGTTCTCGTCGAGTGCGTCGATCTGGGCCATCTCGCTGTCGGTCAGCTTGAAGCCGAAAACGTCGAAGTTTTCTGCCATCCGGTTCTTCGAGTTGGACTTTGGGATGACGACGTTGCCGGTTTGTAGATGCCAACGCAGCACGACCTGCGCCGGAGACACTTCGTGGGCCGTTGCCGCGCTTGTGATGGGTTCCATCCCGAAGAGATCATATTTTCCCTGGCCCAAGGGCCCCCAGGCTTCGGTGACGATGTCGTGTGTCGCCTGGAATGTTTTCAGTTCCTGCTGCTGGAAGATGGGATGCAGTTCGACTTGGTTCACGGCTGGCACGATGTCCGTCTCCGCGATGAGGCGGGCGAGATGGGGGACGAGGAAGTTGCTGACACCGATCGCCTTGGCCCGACCGTCCGCGTGGAACGTTTCGAAGGTGCGCCAGGTGTCGATGTAGAAGTCGTTGTCGGGCATGGGCCAGTGAATCAGGTACAGGTCGAGGTGGTCCAGGCCCAGGGCTTCGAGGCTGCGGCTGAAGGCGCCTTCCACGTCGCGACTTTTATGGTGATCGTTTCGGAGCTTCGTGGTGATGAAGATCTCCTCCCGTGGGATCCCCGATGCGTGAAGTGCCGCACCGACCTCAGCTTCGTTGTTGTATCCGGTCGCGGTGTCGATGTGTCGGTAACCGACCTCGAGGGCGTCTTCGACGACGCGTTGCGTGTCGGCCGGGTCAACGAGGAACACTCCGAAACCGAGCTGGGGGATGGAGGTGCCGGAACTGAGGGAAATGGTGGGAACGTCAGCAGTCATGATTCCAGTCTGGACCCGAACCTCGACACCTGCCAATTCGGGGCCTGTGGCCTATGCGCAGCGCGTCCCTGATGCCTCGACCGCCCGAGTCCTGCAGAGATTCAGAAAGCTGCCGGGGGGCGCCGCTCCGATCGGAGTCCACCGATGATTTTCACCGCGTGCCACAGCAGTGCCCGGATCGCAACCCCCTCTACAACAAAGACGAAGCGTGTTCAGATAGATCTCGGTTTACCCGCACATTTTTGACGGCGTAACTTGAACAGGAGACATCAGAATGATCGTGATCACGCTTGAGGCTAATCAACTGGAAGTCAGCCCTCTGTCGAGCAGCGAGTGGATTGTTTCGGATGCCGCCTTGGCCAGGACTGAGGGGGTTGGGGTGGTGGCCTATGTCGAATCTCGATTGGGAGTATTCGAGTTGCTCGAATTGAACAAACCGGCAGAGCGCAACTACTTCGACTCCCTCAGTGCAGCAATTGCCTCGATCGGCTACCCCACCTCACGCGCTGCGTAGGCCAGCCCGAGCGAGTCTGCCCGAGCAATCCCTACCTGTTGAGAGGACCTCGGCCTGAATCCCGAGGATAGAGCGATCGCCGTGCCCGTGCGAAGCGGTCCCGATGAGCATTCCGATCCGGTCCGCACCGCATGGAAATCAATCTTCTACTTCGGGAGGTCCGCAACCGGTGGTGGTGCATCAGTCCCGAGGGCTCGTTCTCGGTTTGCTTGACTGAGGTCTGTTAACTCCCCCAATTCGCCGTCCGACGCACCTTCCAACGCGATCAGTCGGTTGTCGGCGGTGGGCTGGGCACGGAGCAGTTCGTCGAGCTTTCGTTGGGTTACCGCCTGCTGTCGAGCTTGAGTGTGCTGAAGTGCGAACACCATCACGACCGTGACGGATGAGCTCGTCACGAAAAGCATGTTGTCCCACCACGCGGGAAACCCCGTTGCGATGCCGACCGCGACCCAGGTGACGAGAGCGCCGGCGGCAATCAATCCCGCTGCGGCGTGTTCACTCACTTTGCCGATACCGTGCAAGACACGACTACTCCACCGTTTGTCGCGCCCAGCCGTAGCCTCAATTCGCGTCCCCTGGCGGGATTGATCCAATCGATTTCGGTGGTCCGCGCTTATCGATTCGCTGCCGTTGTCGGTATCTGTCACGCTCGAGAGAATAAGCGGCGTTCCCGTCAAAACACCACTGGTCCCCTGAACGCCTCGGCCTTAACCCCTGTATTTCAAACGGGGTAAGGCCACTGCGCCCAGCGATCCTTTAGAGAGGTACTGGCAACACCTCCTCTGCGCGTTCGGCCCGCCCTACAGTCGTATGTATGCCGCAAATTGCCGAAGTCCGCGAATTTCTAATGACTCGGCGCGCGCGTGTGAAACCAAGCGACGTCGGATTGGGCGGCCATGACCCCCGTCGCCGGGTCAGCGGACTCCGGAGAGAGGAAGTTGCCAGCCTTGCGGGTGTCAGCATCGACTATTACGTGCGACTTGAGCGCGGTAATCTCACCGGCGTCTCGGAGAGTGTTCTTGAAGCGGTCGGCCGGGCGCTTCGCCTCACCCCGGACGAGCGGCATCATCTGTTCAACCTCGCCCGCCTGGCGAACAGCCCCCGTGGCG
>JACMOZ010000404.1 GCA_014377785.1 Aeromicrobium sp. | reverse complement strand
GCGGAGCAATGTCAGTTCGTCCATGGTCCGTCTCCTGTTCGAGGGTTTCAATTCCTGCGGCGCGGCGCAGTTGGCGCCGTGCCCGATCCAGTCGTGAGCGCACTGTTCCGACGGGTACTTCCATCGCTGTGGCGATCGAGGCATAGTCGAGGTTGCCCCACGCGTATAGCAGCAGGGTGTCGCGATCGATCTCCGGCAGCCGCCGCAGCGCCTTCGCCAACCGCTGAGTGAGGCGGTGGGCGTCAATACGTGCGCCGGCCAGGTCGATGAGGTCGGGAACAATCTGCGCCGCGAGGTCCGCTGTCATCCCCTTCCACGCCGTCGCCTCCAATCGGACATGCTTCCGCATCAGTCGCGTGGCAATACCCAGCAACCACGGGCGCGCATCGATCACCGTCAAGTCGTAGGCCGACCTCCGCTCGAATGCCACCAGGAACGTCTCCGACATCACATCGTCCGCAGCGTGGTCGCCCAGCCGCTGTGCGGCATACCGGAAAACTGATGGCGCGTGACGGTCGTACAACGTCGCGAACACGGCCGGCTCACGCGCCGACCGCTCTATTACGTCGTTATCAGGGCTCATATTCGTATTGCTCGATTCAATCGATTGGGTTCACACCAATCTTGCTGCGCGCGAGCGTCCACGAGCGGAGGCGTTCTCCCGCGGGCTCGTCCAAGCATCGATGAACTCGATACTGTCCCATTGGAGGTGCTGCACCCCTCGGCTCATGGGCGCGCACAACCGCAGGCCCAATTGCATCCGCAAAGCGAGAACAATGGTACGCCGGCCGATTGGAGGTGCCTGCGGATCTTCCAGAGTGTCCCACGGGTTTTGAGAAACTCAGGTTCCAAGACAGTTCTTTTCCTTGGGTGATGCGATCTGATAGCACCGCCCAACGCCGACGTTCGGTGCCCGCAAGCCGAACTCCTTGCGGGGCCCCGTACCTCCGGGCCTGCCGACGGTGGAACCGTGATCAGAAGAGCCCGAATAGGAACGAGGTCCGGAACGTAATGAGCGCCGATACTCTGGGACGATGATCACAAGCGATTCGGTCTCTATCCGCGCGGTCCAACCCTCAGACTCGTCCCAGTGGGCTGAGCTCTATCGGGGCTATCGAGACTTCTACGAGCTGTCTCCCGATGACAGCATCGTTGAGCGTGTCTGGACCTGGATCCTTGACGACTCGAATGAAGTCCATGCTTTCGTCGCCACCTCCGGGGATCGACTCGTGGGGCTTGCGCACTACCGTCGATTTTCTCGTCCCTCGACGGGCAGCGTGGGTATCTACCTCGACGATCTGTTCACGGACTCGACAGCTCGGGGAGCCGGCGTCGGGCGGGCGCTACTGAGCGAACTCTCCGCGCTGGCTGAACGCGAAGGACGCTCAGTCGTTCGCTGGATCACGGCAGAAGACAATACTCGGGCCCGCCGCCTCTATGATTTGACCGCCACGCCTACAAAGTGGGTTACGTATGATCTTGCGCCAGGGGCACTCTGACAGCGCGCCATCGCTGTCCTCCTCGACTCTGTAAAACGAATGCTCTAGTGCGATTACCCCGCAGCTTCGCCGACGCGCCTTAGACGATATGGCACGGCCTAAATCAACACGGCCCGCGTTATAAACCAACTCCACAGGGAGACTTGGGACCAGTGATCGGTGGCTTTATGTTCATTCCCGAAAGGGGAACCCCCAGAACGACACCGTGCCGGGTCTTTTTGGGGAAAGTGATCCGGACAATCCGTGTCGGGAAGCGTACGCTCAGCTCATGTTCCGCGCACGCACTCAAGCAGACGCCATTCGTCGTGGCATGTGGCTTCGCGTTTTCAACGTAGCTCTTCTTCTTTTTGTCTTTGCAAGCGCCATTTTCTCAGGTGGAGTAGCGTTCGCTATTGTCGCCGGTGCTCTGGCAGCGCTTCAAGTAGCGACCCTCGTCTTCTATTTTTGGCTGTTCCGGCACGCCGACCCAGCCCTCCTCGCGGCGCCCATCGATCCGGCCATACGGATGCACTGGCGCTATCTGCGGCCCAACAAATACCCGTACGAAGCACCGGTCACATCTGCACAAAGCGAGAATTACCAGAAACGATTGATTGACGAAGAAGATTCAGCCAGCACTGATGGTGAAAAACATTGAGCTATGAGGTCGCAACGAGTCAATTCTCCGCTCTGCCAACGTTCTCGCCGGAAGGGTAGTGGTGGTGGAGCGGGAGTGATTGGAAACCAGCTATGTCCGCGGATCGGCGGTTCCGTTTCGATGGTGGAAAGTGGGCGCATACACGACGAAGAAACCCATTCCCCGTTTGGTCGATAGCCCCCACATTCGGCGGGGTCATCCTGCTTGGGTTCTGGCTTCCCCTACCGATGGTCACCTTCCAGACGCATAACCCGAGCCGTGACACCCTCGTCTGGGCGATCGTAGGCGGTCCGATAGTCACCTTAGCCACGCTCGCATTGGGGATCGTGTTCGGTGCCACGCGCAGGGCGCTGTGGCTCTGGCTTGCGATCCCCTCGGTGAGTTTTGCCCAGATCGTCGGCCAGTTGGTGTTCGTGGAAAGCACAGCTGCCTCCGACGCGTCGGGAGCAGACCTGTCGGTGGGGGTGGGTGCACTTTTTTTGAGCAGCCCGATATTTCTTGCCGTGCTGATATTCATCTGGGTGGGCACTGGATTGGGCGTCTAGCGGCGGAGCTGCGAAAACAGACCCGGTCTCGGCCGCGCTTGACGGGTTCGTCCTCTCCGACCGCTGCCTGAGCGTCCAGGCGACTGTCACACTCACTGGTGTCCCGGATAATTTCCCTCAGACCGTACACCCACCTGCCTTTCGAGACCGTCCGTAAGCGGGACGTTCAGCGGGGCCGAATCGCGTGAAGTCAACCCTGTCGACGTCTGCACTGAGATGCCCGTAACCGAACCCCCTGCGGGACGGGAAGGCCTCGGTCTCTCGTTCCTTCGGCGGAGAGGGATCCCCCAGAAGGAGGAGAGGCATCTCCCAGAGTGAGGAAAGCCTTGCCCCTGTGCGTCGAAGCGCTGCTGCGGCATCTACTGTCAAAGCATGACGAAGATTCGTGCACAGTTGGTCCGTTTCCGTGAGCCGGCGCTCGGGGCGTTGTTCTTCACTGCGTGGTTTGTGCAGTCGTCAAATCGCACTGTTGGGTACGTGCCGTTGCGAACGGACACGTTCCTGACGAATCCGTACGCGGTGTTGATTGCGGCGGGCTTCGGACTGGCCATAGCGCTCTGCCGGGTTCGACCCGGCACCGCGCTGTCATTGACTGGCGGTCGGGACTGCCCCGAGTTCAGTTGACTCTGGGGGTTAGTGGTTTTAGGCGGCGTTGAGGGCCATGTTTATTGTCTCAAACTCGATCGGGGTGAGTTTGCCGAGGCGGCGTTGTCGTCGCCG
>JACMOZ010000403.1 GCA_014377785.1 Aeromicrobium sp. | reverse complement strand
GGCACGTTCCGCAGCGACGACGAGGTGAAGGCGCTCTACGCGGGCGCCGGGTTGGACGAGGGCAAGGACACCATCGCCTACTGCCGTATCGGTGAGCGCAGCTCGCACACGTGGTTCGTGCTCAACGAGATCCTCGGCTACTCCAACGTCAAGAACTACGACGGTTCGTGGAGCGAGTACGGCTCGCTTCGCGGCGTGCCGGTCGCCCTCGGCGACGAGCCGGGCGCAGCCTGATGTGCGGCGCGACCAAGGGCGGCCCGAGCCTCGACGGCGTCGACGTCAAGAACCAGGCCGTCATTCAGGGCATCGTCACGCGTGAGGGCGAGCCGGTCGGCAACGCCTACGTGCGGCTGCTCGACCGCACCGGCGAGTTCACCGCCGAGGTCCCCACGTCCGCCACCGGCCAGTTCCGCTTCTTCGCGGGCCCGGGCGAGTGGACGCTGCGGACGCTGGCGCCGAAGTCAGTCTCGGTCGACAACTCCGTGACGGCCGCCACGGGCGTCGTGGCCGAGGTCGCCGTCGCGGTCTGAGGCTGTGCTCCTCAGCGAGGGTGTCCTACGCGCTAGGTCGCGTGGGGACACCCTCGCTGGGCCAATTTGGTCCTCTTCTGTCCTGGTTCGGCATGTACACGACGTCACATGAACGATCGGTCGTCAACGGGACCTCTACGATGAGCCCCATGACACGAGTTCGTGCTTGGGTCCAGCGAATCGATAGTAAATCTCTCGGGGTCGACAGTTCGGCGCCGCAGAAGGTTGCAGTCTTTGCACCTCTGTTCGAGCCAGCGAAGCTCGGCGGGGGACCGATCCGCACGCTAGCTGCCTTGGTCGAGGCGCAGCCCGAGCACACCTCTTCGCTCGTCTTCGCCTCAGATCGGGATTTGGACCGAGCCAGACGACTCGATGTGGCCAGTAACGAAACCAGCGGACAAGGAAACCACCTGCGTTACTACGTCTCCACAAACAAGATCGCGTCCCTCATTCGCGGACTGGTACGGGTGCGGCAATACGGCCCTAGCATCCTCTACGTGAATGGATTTTTCACGCCAATCTTCTCGATATTGCCGCAGGTGCTCGGACGCCTCAGATTCTTCCCGAGCGTCTCCACCATTGTCGTAGCGCCTCGCGGTGAGTTCAGCCTCGGCGCGTTAGCCCTGAAGCCCACAAAGAAGCGTTTTTACATACGCGTCTACCGATTCTTTGGGCTACATCACCAAGTGACCTGGCACGCCTCCGCCGAGGAGGAGGCAGCCGACATTCGTCGAGAGTTCGGGTCCAACACCAAAGTGCTTGTCCGAGAGAATGAGACCCGATTACCGAAAGTCGCTGACCGTCCCGCTACCGACGCAGCCGGGCCACTCCGGGTAATTTTCTTGAGCCGGGTTGTGAAAAAGAAGGGGCTTCATGTCCTGCTTTCCGCGTTGCAATCGGTTACACAGGAAATCGATGTGACTGTGTTCGGCACAGTTGAAGACAAGCCTTACTTCGACATTTGCGAAGTGCTGGCCGATCGGCTTCCTCCGAATGTTTCGTACCGATTCGGCGGGGCTCTGGATCCCAGCGCCGTTAGAAGAACGTTTACGGACTTTCACCTATTTGCGTTTCCCACAGCGGGAGAGAACTTCGGTCACGTCATAGCGGAGTCGCTATCAGTAAGTTGTCCGATCATGTGCTCAGATAGCACCCCTTGGAACGACCGCCTGCGAGCCGGCGGCGGCGTAGTGGTGCCGGGTCAGGACATGGTGGAGTGGACGGCCGCACTGCAGAAATATGCGGAATTAACGGGTCCTGAACGGCTTGAAAGGCGCTTGCGGGCGGCAGACGCATTCGACACGTGGCGCAGTGCGAGCAAAGGCAAACACATTTTCGAGTTGGCCGGGCTGGGCGGAGGACCAGATCCCAAGGTCCCGCTGGCCGGGTGATCCTCTTGACGTCGTCGATTCCAGCTCGTCGCGCAAAACACCACGTCAAGATCATCAGCAGGGACGTTCGATAGTGTGACTACTTCCCAGCCCGAACCAGCAAGAATTTCTGAGGAGCAAGAGTGAACGTCGCTTTGGTGACTGGCACGACCGGCCAGGACGGCAGCTACCTTACTGAGTTCTTGCTCGCCAAGGGGTATGACGTTCACGGTGTGAAAAGAAGGTCCTCGTCGTTTAACACCGAGCGACTGGAGCAGGTGTCCCGTAGTGAAGGGCATCGTCCGGAACATCTCTCTCTGCACTATGCGGATCTCGCTGACTCTGCCTCGATGACAAATCTTATACGCGACATCAGGCCCGACGAGGTCTATAACCTCGGTGCCCAGAGTCACGTGGCAGTCTCCTTCGAGATCCCGGAGTACACGGCTGACGTGACAGGGGTCGGTACGGTTCGGATGCTGGAGGCTATTCGGGCGAGTGGTGTGCCAGCGCGTTACTACCAGGCGTCTTCGTCAGAGATGTTCGGAGCGTCGCCTCCTCCGCAGAATGAATTGACACCTTTCCATCCGAGAAGTCCCTACGGATGCGCAAAGGTCTTCTCATATTGGACAACCGTGAACTACCGTGAGGCATACGGCATTCACGCGAGCAACGGGATTCTGTTCAATCACGAAAGCTCTAGGCGTGGCGAGACTTTTGTGACGCGCAAGATCAGTCGGGCCGTCGCCCGTATCGTCGAGGGCATGCAGGAGACGCTGACGCTCGGAAACCTGGACGCTGTCCGTGATTGGGGCTATGCACCAGAGTATGTAGAGGCCATGTGGCTGATGTTGCAGCAGGACGAGCCGAATGACTACGTGATTGCTACGGGCGAGGGGCACTCGGTTCGAGAGTTCGTCCATGAAGCATTTGCACACGTCGGTCTCGATTGGTCGGACTATGTCAAAACTGACTCTCGATATGAGCGGCCGAGCGAGGTCGACGCGTTACTTGGCGGTCCTGGGAAGGCGAGAGAGTTGCTGGGCTGGCAGCCGAAAATCAAATTCCGTGAGCTGGTGCATCATATGGTCGACGCTGACCTCAGACTATTGCGTGACGAGCGGGCCGGACAGCTCGTCCGGATCGACATTTAGGCAAGAGCTTGTCAACAGCCGAGACGTCGCCCGTCGGGCGCGAGCCTGAACTCGAGATCAACGTGGACCTGACCTCCGTGGGAGTGGAGAGCGGCGGAATCGGAACTGTCGCCTGTGAACTAATCCCGGAGCTTGCCGCCCACAACGTGTTTGCACGATGCCTGGTGGGGCAGGGTGCCAGTGAGCGGTGGTCGGAGAAGCTTGGGCACAATCTTGAGGTAAGCGAAATTCGAGTAGTACTGCGAGCTGACAGCAGATGGCAGAACGCCTTGAGAAAGGTCTTGCCGCCGGCGCTCAAGACGCATCCGATTGTCGGAGCGGTGCGGAACCGACGAAGTCGTGCTGTCGCCGCCGCGGCTCCAGCCACACCGGTCTGGTATCCCTTCCACAGGTCCCCCGCCGCGGCTGATCTCAGCGTAGTGACAGTCCACGATCTCAGAGTCTTTGAGCCAGCTCTGGCATCAACAATGGATCAAGCGATCATCCGAAAGAACGTAGCCAACGCCAAAGCCGTTGTATGTAGCTGGCCGCATCCATATGAACATCTCCTTGAATTGTTTCCCGAAGCCGCCGACAAGGCGTTCCTTGTAGGCCTACCAGTGCTCAATACAGGCACTCCGGTCCTCCGTGAAGTTGATCCCGATGGTGCGGTGCGATTGCTATGTCCAGGGTTCGTGACACCGCACAAGAATCAGGAACTCCTCATCAGAGCACTGGTCGACCTTCCGATGGCGGTGGCTACGTTTACAGGATCGGAAACCGCCAGTTACGCGTCGTTCTTGAAGGAGCTTGCCATCACGCTTGGGGTCGACGACCGTGTGAGTTGGCGAGGATATGTGGGGCGCGAAGAACTCAACGCGGAGTTCGATCGGGCGCACATACTCGTTATGCCGACACGCTGGGAAGCGGCAAGCGGCCCGCTATTCGAGGCGATTGCCCGGCATCTGCCCTTCGTAGCAAGCGAGATCCCGCCGATCCGAGTACAGGTTGACAACCTAGGCATAGACGCGCTCCTTTTCGATCCCGATAGCCCCTCCGCGCTCGTAGATGCCATTCGGGCCTGCATCGCGACCTACGCTGATCAACGTACGGCTCTGGTGACACCTGCCGCCGCGGTGCGTTCGCGGACATGGTCGGACACCGCCGGAGAGTATGCACGAATCTTCAGATGGGTTGCTGGAGACGCTGAATATCCGTCCGATTTGGGAGGCCCCCGTTCATGATCCCCGTTTCCCAGCCAAGTGTCGGTGAGCTCGAACGCGCTTATCTGCTTGACGCATTCGACAGCGGGTGGATCTCCTCTCACGGTGAGTATCTAGGCAAGGCAGAAGGTCTGCTGCGGTCGATCGGTGAGGTTCAGCACGCGGCGGTCGCGAACAACGGCACGACTGCCCTCCACTTGGCGCTTCTCGCATTGGGGATAGGAGCAGGAGACGAGGTTGTCATCCCGAGCCTTTCCTACGTGGCGACGCTCAATGCTGTTTTATACGTCGGCGCAATCCCGGTGATCGTCGATGTGGACCCCGCGACGTGGTGCATTGATCCGGTGGCTGCTGAGCAGGCGGTCTCAAGCCGCACGCGCGCGATCCTCGCCGTTGACTTGTACGGGTGCCCTGCGGATTACGAGGCTCTTGGGCATATTGCTCACGGCCATAATTTGTTTGTCATAGCTGATGCTGCCGAGTCGCTCGGGGCCGCAGTCGGTGATCGACAGGTGGGCGGTCTTGCCGACGTGACAACGCTCTCATTCTTTGGCAACAAGATCGCTACCAGCGGAGAAGGAGGGGCAGTTCTCACAGACCATGACTGGGTGGACGAGCGAGTCCGCAGGCTCCGCAACCAGGGCAACCACCCTACTCGGCGGTACCACCACGATATTCTCGGATACAACTATCGGATGACCAATCTGGCGGCGGCTGTGCTGTCAGCACAGTTGGAGAGGCTTCCAGAACTCGTTGCCAATCGCGTCCGAGTGTTTGAAGCGTACAGACAGCTCCTCAACGGTCATGGGGTGACAACGCAAGCGCCAGGGCCCCACGTTCGCATGACCCCTTGGCTTTACACCGTCACGTGCGACGGTTACGAGGCGGACCAGAGGGATGCCCTGATGGCAAAACTCCTAGAACGAGGGTTTGATTCGCGACCAGTCTTTCAGCCCTTGGAAACAATGCCGTACTTCTCCCCGGGGCTACAGCACTCCCGCGCAGGCAGGGTGGCGTCCCGCGTCTCCAGTAGCGGGATCAGCCTGCCGACTTTCCCCGATCTACGAGTTGAAGATATCCAACGGATCGCAGACGCCGTGGCGACTGCGATGCGTGAGATCGAGACCCAGAATTAGCTGCTGAGATGACAATCGGTCGGCGGTCGCGTGCATCGGCAACCATGCTGAGCATCTTTTCAAACCGGCGCGCTCAGCTGGCCATCGTTACGAACGCGCTAATGAGCGTCGTTGGCCTCCTGCTGTCTGTGGCGATCGCCCGCCGATCGAGTGTCAGCGAGTTCTCGACGTTCGCCATCGCCATGTCGCTGTACTTGCTAGTCAACGGCTGCATCAGGTCCGCGATCACGGAGACAACCCTTTCCTTGGAGCATTCGTCGACCAGCGACCGGAGGGGCTTCGAACGCGCAAGCATCGCTGCCCTCTTTGCTGCGGTTGGCCTGGTAATAGGTAGCCTGATTTTCGAATCGTTGTACATGGTGGTTCTGGGTCTGTCCATCCACGGGCTGACCGCTCTGGACTATTCCCGGACGGTCAATTCCGCGCTGTTCGACGCGGAGGTAGCCCTCAAACAAGGCTTGTCATGGTCTATAGCGGTCGCGATTGTTGCATTAACTTCTTTCGCGATCCCGGTGGCCCCGATCGTCGTGTTCTCGACATGGGCTGGCGTCGGCGCCCTGGTCGGATATATCTCGCTGTGGGTAGGTGGGTATTCGTGGAGACCAATTTGGCCCAGGAACCGTCAGCACACTGGAGCGGCGATGTTCTTCTCCCTCGATTATCTCGCGGGCTCAGGGGGGTCGTTGCTCAGTACAAACCTCCTCCCGCTGGCGATCAACGCATCGGCAGTCGGAGCCATCCGCGGAGCGGGAACAGTCCTGGGGCCGATCGGTCTGCTGAGCACCACAGCGCGGTCTTTAACTATCAGTTACCTTAGCCGCGCCCGCGCGGTGAGCAGTCAACACGAATTCAAGTCGGCACTAGCGGTCACGACGGCCCTTCTTTGCGCGGTTGGTCCACTTGCGCTGTCATTGGCGTTTCTTCCGGACGGCATTGGTTCATTTTTGCTTGGGGAGAGCTGGACCCCTGCTTCATCTGTGCTTCTTCCTCTCGCGTTGGAGTCGGTATTGGCGCTGGTTGGGAGCATTGCCGCTGCGGGCCATCGATCCAGGATGGCTGGCACCAGGTCACTTGCCCTCCGAGCCGCGGTCGGAATCCCTCGTCCGTTCGCGATAGTCGTCGCAGCAACGTCATTCGGTCTAGAGGGGGCGGTGTGGACAATGGCTGCAATTGCGGCGTTGAATGTGGTCGTTTGGTGGATCAGCTACTGGCGCCTCACGCGAGTCGAGACGCCGTGATCCACAGGACAGCAGTTTGGTGCAGTACATCGCGAGTTTCGACGGAGCCCGCTGTCAGGGTCCAGTAAGCAACGCGAAGTTCCCGGCAGCTGGAGACTAGCTGCGATCGTGCTCTGCTCGACCCCTATCGACGGCGCGGACGAGGACAAAGGCAATAAGTAGGGACGCCCCACCCTGGAGTAGCCTCGGGACAATGTCGGGGTATGCCGCGTTAGAGGACATTCCGTTGAGATAAATTAGACCCGTTGCGGACAGCGCCCACGGCGACGAGCGTCTGAGGGCGATCCGCATGCCAAGTGCCAACGCCGCCGAAACGGCGCCCACTGCTAGCAGCCCGCTGAATATGTAGACGTTCCCCATCATCGTCGCGCTCGTGGAACTCAATGCGGTTCCGCCAAGCGCCTGGTTCATTTTTGCGCCAGTGTCGATGGCAGGTCTGTTGGGATCGATTGCGCTCGGTATCAGTCCTGTGCGGATGAGCGTGGTCAGTGACGGCGCAACGAGATAGTCGGGCTTCGGGACCAGCCGCTCGACAACCGCCATTTGTTCGTCCATTTGCAGCCGATCCATTGGCCCGTCGAGACCCACGTACACACTTGACCCGGCCAACTCTTCGCGGAGCGTATTCCGGTACTGGTAGATCGGAGGCCAGAGAATAGGCAACAGCAACAAAAGGATGACGAGGGTGCGAAACCGGATTAGACGGGCGAAGATCGCCATGACCATCAGCGATGCGACCAATGCTACGGCTTGCCCCAGAATTGCCCTTTCGATACCAATGATCAGTTGAATCGCGGAGGCGGCCGCGAGTGTTGCGAGCGCGCGTCGGCGAGACACCACGCCTTCGCGATAGAGCCACATGTAGAGGGCCGCGCCGAACAGGAGCCATGCGGTGAACGGTGCAAGTAGCGCCACAATGGGCGACACCTGCGCGCGGCCAATCTGTACTGCGTAACTCCCTTGCCCTCCCAGAGCCGCACCCAACGACGCAGCGGCGCCAGTCAGCAGGACGACATTGGCCGCGCCTACCGACGTCTGGACCGGACGCCTTGGGCGAGCGTTCCAACCGAGAGTTACACATTCCACGTAGAACGCTCCTGCCACGGCGACTACACATATCGCGAGCATTAAACTGAATGGTTGGGTGCCCTTGAGATATGCCGGCAGTACGATCGTCAGCGTGAGTTGAGCAGCCAGGATCGCCGACACGGGAAAGCGCTCGAGGCGGAGCTTCTTACGGGATCTAAGTTCCTCGTAGATCGCTGTTACACGCACGTTGTGCTTCTCGCGGCGGGACGTTGGGCGCCGGACGGGAGGGGCCGAAGTTGCGATTAGGTCGGTCAAGAGGTGGTCCGATCGGGCACGCCAACGACCGTAGCCGACTCAGGCACATTTTGTGTCACGCATGCGCTCGCACCAACAACAGATCTGGCTCCGATCGAGAGACCTTCAAGAACGACCGACCCTGCCCCAAGGAGTACCCCAGATAAGATCACGACTTCGTCACTCCCAATCGCGGCTGGGTTCACCGACACGAAATCGCCGAGCGTGGCGTCGTGACCGATGGTCGCATTCGAATTCGGATGCACATGGTTTCTGACGGTGGCATTCATCGAAACCTGAACGCCGGCACGAACGACGGTGCCGTCCCCGAGAGTCGATAACCCACCAATCGTGGCACCCGGATGCACAATTGCCGCTGCTAGGAGGCCGGCCTGTTGCAGGTGTTTGCCTACGCACTGCCTGGTCGTTGGATCTTCGATACCAACGACAAAGTGCGCCTGCCCTCCCGCTGCCAGCCACGCATCCTCGCCACCCAGATAGGGGACCCCTCGACCTGCTAGCCGATCAAGGTTGACCAGCGACGGGTTGGGGTCGACCATTCCAACTACTGAGTAGGTGCCACCGTTGGCAAGATTGAGCGCCTCGATGACGTCGGGTACCTCGCGCCCGAACCCACCAGCACCGGTGACGCCGAGATCAGTGAGCGACACGATGTCTACCGAAGGCCTGCCCAGGACGCGTGCCTGGGTGCCGTCGAGAAGATAAAGCGTGCGACCCGCGCGGATGTGTCATCGATTTCATAACCCGCTGGAAGGTCGCGATGATCAGCGATGCGGCTGACTTGAAACTTGATGGCGTTGACGACATCGTTCGCGTTCAAACCGGTCATGATGATCGCTCCGCTGTCGAGAGCCTCGGGCCGTTCGATCGACTCACGAAGTGTGATCGCTGGGAAACCCAAGATCGCCGACTCCTCCGAAATGGTTCCCGAGTCGGACAGCACGCAGCGCGACCCGATCTGCAGGCGGTTGTAGTCGTGGAAGCCGAATGGTTCGTGGAAGCGGATGTCACCTCTAGGGGCAAAACCGAGCTTCTCAATACGGTTGCGAGTCCGGGGATGCGTGGAGACGAGAACCGGCAGATCCCATTCTGAGGCAACACGTTCTAGACAATCGAGTAACAAGGAGAGTCGCTCGGGGGAGTCAACGTTTTCCTCGCGGTGCGCGCTGACCAGGAAGTATCCATGCTCGATCAAATGGAGGGTGTCCAGCACGCGCGATGCGTCAATCTGCGGACGGTAGTACTCGATCACCTCGCGCATGGGTGATCCGGTCATCATGATGCGCCGCGGGTGAAGGCCCTCAGCGAGCAAGTTGCGTCGAGCGTGTTCGGTATAAACGAGGTTGAAGTCTGCGACGTGGTCGACCAGGCGTCGGTTGGTCTCCTCTGGCACGTTCTCGTCGAAACAGCGATTGCCGGCTTCCATGTGAAAGACCGGGATACGCATGCGCTTGGCCATGACAGCGGCGATGGAGCTGTTGGTGTCTCCGAGGATGAGCACGGCGTCGGGGCGCTCGGCGATCAGCACTTCCTCGGTCTTGATGAGTGTCTCGCCGAGTACGCGACCGAGTGACGAGGTGTCAACGTCGAGATAGTGGTCAGGCTTGCGCAGGCCGAGGTCATCGAAGAAGACCTCGTTGAGGTTGTAGTCGTAGTTCTGGCCTGTGTGTACGAGTACATGGTCGAACGTCTTGTCGAAGCGCCGGAGTGTGCAGGCGAGCCGAATGATCTCGGGACGCGTGCCCACAATCGTCATGACCTTCACTGGGTAGCCTCCACAGTTTCAGCATAGGTGTCTGGGTCGGCGGGATCGAAGACCGAATCGGTCCAAAAAAGAGTGAGCAGCTCGCGATCGCCGGTGTTGGTGATGTTGTGCGTCCACATCGTCGGCATGTCGATGGCGGTCGGTTCGTCACCGGTCACGTCGAAGTTCATGATCTCGTCAGTGAAGAGCTTGCGCAGCTGTATGCGGGCTGTCCCGCCGATGACAATGAACCGCTCGATCTTGCGCAGATGGAAGTGCTCGCCCCGGGTCACGCCGGGAACGGTGGTGGAGAAGAAGGTCTGCCCGCCGCCGCCGTGCACCTTGACTGCTTCAACGAGGGAGCCGCGCGGGTCCGAGCGTTTGTCGAAACTGATGGATCCTCTGAGCTCAAACGCTGCCGCCCGATAGGTGTTGAAAAGGTTGGTCGCGAAGGTCGAGCTGAGATCCGGGATCTCGCCATTGCGGTAGAGCTCTTCGAACGTCTGAAGCAGCGTCAGCACCGCCTGCACATGGTGCTGCTCACCTCGGGGTTTCTCGATGCGTGAGGGGCCCTCCAGCGCCTTGATGAGGATCTGTGCGGCTTCCTGCACATGGAGAAGCTCAACCACATTGTCGTTCGCCTCCGGTGCACGGCCTGCCGCCAGCTCGTGGCAGAACGTGGCAATGAACGAGTTGTAACCAGGGCGGCCGTGCTCGCCGAAGAGATTCGGCAGGTGCACGTCGACGAACTCGAGCCCTGAGTCCTTGGCCAGCTGCCACAGGATCGCTGCGGCCGCCTTCTTGCCCTCGCCGTAGGGCGTGCCGTTGCCGGCTTGGATGCTGTTGGCAAAGACAACATGGGGCGTGCTTCCTGCGTCGCGAATCGCATTTGCAACCGCCTGCGCCAACGCAACGTTGCCGGCGACTACCTCTTCATCGCTTGCACGGTTCACGCCCGCGACGTGGATGACAGCGTCAGCGTCGTGCATGGCGGCTGGTAGTTGATCGATCGTCGATCGATCGATCGCCACTACCTCGAAGTCATGCAACGCGCGGAGGCGGCACCGGAGATGCCAACCGAGGAAACCGCCTGCGCCGGTGAGCACGATCTTCATGCGGGTGTCTCCAGCTCGGCACGGAGCGCCGGGATGGTCAGCAGGAGGTCTTTTACCTGTTCGACGCCGAGGCGGCGAGTGTTGTGGGAGTTGTAGTCGTCGATCTCGATGTCTTGGCCGGTGCCTTCGTCGAAGAACAGCTCATATTCGAGGCCGCGAGCGTCGAGCGGCACGCGGTAGTAGTCGCCCATGTCCTCTGAACGAGCCCTTTCCTCGCGACCGAGCAGGGACTCGAAAAGCTTCTCGCCGTGTCGCGCTCCGATGACATTGATCTGGGGGTCGTCGTTGCCGAACAAGCTCGCCACGGCGCGCGCCAAAACTTCGACTGTGCAGGCAGGGGCCTTGCGTACGAACAGATCACCGGGTTGCGCGTTGTCGAAGGCGTGGTGGACCAACGAGACCGAGTCCTCCAGCGACATCAGGAAACGCGTCATGTGTGGGTCGGTGATGCTCAAGGGCCTGCCTGCCCTCACCTGCCCGACGAACACCGGAATGACAGAACCTCGCGAATACATCACGTTGCCATATCTGGTGATAGACACGGTGGTCTCGGAAGCCGGATGATTTCGCGCGAACGCCTGGGCAACCTTTTCCATCATCGCTTTGGAGATGCCCATGGCATTGATCGGGTAGACCGCTTTGTCCGTGCTCAGGCACACGACGGACTTCACCCCCACTTCGGCAGCAGCGTTGATCACATTGCTGCTGCCTGCGACGTTCGTCTGCACGGCCTGCATGGGAAAGAACTCGCAGCTGGGCACCTGTTTGAGGGCGGCCGCGTGAAAGATGTTGTCGACACCGTTCGTCGCCTCGCGCACGCTATGAATGTCACGAACATCACCCAGGAAGAAACGGAGGCGCGTATCTGCGAACTCACGCCGCATATCGTCTTGCTTGGCCTCGTCCCGACTCAGGATTCGGATCTCGTCGGCATCCGAAGCCAGGAGGTCGCGCACCACGGTTCTTCCGAATGAACCCGTCCCGCCAGTAACAAGCAAGCGTTGGCCCATGAGCTACTTCCGATCTGCTAGTTGGTGTCAGGAGCGACGGCGGGAAGGTCCTATTGCAAACCAACGGGTGGCTTCGCCGACCGTGTGTAATTCTCGCCGGTCAAGATTTGAGTCTGTTAGACAAGTGGCCGCCGACTAGTCCCAATCGTGATGCCCTGTCCGAGATAGTATGACGCGGTATGCGAATCCTCATCATCACGCAATGGTTCGACCCGGAGCCAACGTTCAAGGGTCTGCTGTTCGCGAAGGAGCTGCAGCGGCGCGGACACAAAGTCAGTGTGCTCACGGGCTTTCCGAACTATCCGGGCGGAGCCGTTTACGAGGGTTACCGAATTCGGCCGTTTCAAAGCGAGTTGATGGACGGCATCCCCGTCTTGCGAGTTGCTCTTTATCCGAGCCACGATCAGTCTGGCAGTCGCAGGGCACTGAACTACCTCTCGTTCGCCTCGATGGCCTCAGTCGCGGCTGCTCTCATCCGAAGGCCTGATGTCGCGTACGTCTATCATCCGCCCGGCACCCTGGGGTTGCCTGCGGTGACGATGAAGTTGTTGCGTGGCGTCCCCTTCGTTTACGACGTTCAGGATTTGTGGCCCGACACGCTAGCCGCGACCGGGATGGTGACGAGTGACCGGGTCCTGGGAGCTGCGGATCTTGTCATGCGACGCATCTATGGGTCGGCCACCAAGCTCGTCGTGCTCTCTGACGGTTTCAAGACGGCGTTGACTTCACGTGGGATTCCTGGTCGCCGAATCACAATTATCCCCAATTGGGCCGATGAGCAGAGCCTTGATTTCCGCGCACCCGATGCTGAACGAGCGCAACAGCTTGGCTTCAGCGATCGGACGACGATCACGTTCGCAGGAAACATAGGCACGGCGCAGTCGTTGGACACAATTTTAGATGCTGCGGAAATGCTCGCCGACCTGCCTCGACTACGGTTCTTGATCGTCGGTGGAGGTACGGATTCCGATCGGCTCGCCGAGGAGTCGCGACGTCGTTCCCTGACCAATGTCGAATTCTTGCCGCGGGTCCCGCTGAGTGAGATCGGCGCGATCCTCACCCTTTCAGATGCGGTCCTCGTTCACCTGCGGGACGATCCCTTGTTTGCGATCACGATCCCGTCAAAGACGCAGGCCTACATGCTGGCGGGTCGGCCAGTACTCATGGGGGTGCGAGGCGACGCAGCTCAACTGGTGAAGGACGCGCGTGCCGGACTCATCTTCGAACCGGAAAATCCCGCCAGTCTGGCGGCCGTTGTCCGGGATTTCGTCTCCATGCCAACGTCGGAGCGCGAGGCT
>JACMOZ010000402.1 GCA_014377785.1 Aeromicrobium sp. | reverse complement strand
GTAACCCAAAGCCGCCCCACCCGGCGCCCCGCTCCCCGGGTCTTGGGGGCGACGCCGCCGGGGGGGCGGCCGCCCGCCGGGGGCGCGGCTGAGCCGGGGAGGCTCATACCGAGGGCTTCGGCGACTGATGCCATGGTGTTGGCGGTGAACATGCCTCCGCAGGCGCCTTCGCCCGGGCAGATGGCGCGTTCGATCTTGTCGACCTGTTCGCGGGTGATGAGTCCCTTGAGGCAGGCGCCCACGGCTTCGAAGGCGTCGATGATCGTGACGTCTTTGCCGTCGACATTGCCGGGCATGATCGAGCCGGCATAAAGGAAGACGCTGGCCAGATCGAGGCGTGCGGCCGCCATCAGCATGCCGGGGAGACTCTTGTCGCAACCGGCGAGCAGCACCGAACCGTCGAGGCGTTCGGCCATCATGACGGTTTCGACGGAGTCGGCGATGACTTCGCGACTCACGAGCGAGAAGTGCATACCTTCGTGGCCCATGGAGATGCCGTCGGAGACTGAAATCGTGCCGAATTCCAGCGGATATCCGCCACCGGCGTGCACGCCGTTCTTGACCGCGTCGGCGAGGCGGTCGAGGGAGAGGTTGCAGGGAGTGATTTCGTTCCAGCTCGATGCCACACCGATCTGGGGTTTAGCGAAGTCTTCGTCGCCCAGTCCGACGGCGCGCAGCATGCCGCGCGAGGCGGTCGCTTCGAGTCCATCAGTGACGGTGCGGCTGCGGGGTTTGATGTCAGGAGCCATGGCATGAGATTACGTCTATCGCCGGTCGGCGGATCGAGCGGTGTGCCGTCGGCGTGCTCAAACTAGGTGACTCAGACTCGGTGGCTCAGACTCAGCGATCTAAAACAATGGGATGAACAACAGCGCGAGCACCCAGCTGACAAAACTGCCGACGAGGACATACTCGGCGATGTTGCCATCGTCATCGGCCCGCGAGATCTCAGGGAATCGGAGGATGCCCTTAGCCGCAATGACCGCACCTATCGCGGCGAACTGTCCCGAGAGGGCCATGGCAAAAATGAAGGTGCGTTCAAGCGGGCCGAGAATCCGTCCGCCCTTGAGCGTCTTTGCCGAGGCCATTACCCCCGGACCGGCGCCGTTGAGCACAAGACGCACTATGAGGTTGGCGGTGTTCTGCAAAATGAACAGGCAACCGACGGCGAGGGCGAATCGATCGAACGGGACGTCAGCAAGATTGTCGATGACCAGACCGGAATACCAGGACTGCAACCAACCGTCGCTCACCTCGAGGTGCTGGCCGAACGCCAAGAGTGCAAAAACCGTCGCGACAACGCCGCCAAAGGCCACCCGGTCACCGCTTCGCCAGGGGATGCGGTCGGCAAAGGCCCAAAGGGCTACGATCGCGAGGCCAACGGCGGGCAGCCACACGTCATGGGCCGGGCGCCCGAGCCCCCAGAAGCCGAGGAAAGCGACAACGGCAGCGACGGCGATCGCCAAACGCCGCCGACCTAGATCAGAATCTTTGGCGCCGTAGCGGACGAAGTCTGCCGAGCCCACCATGGCGAGAAACAAGGCCAGAACTGTCATTGGACGGCTCCTGTCGCAAGACTGTCGTGTGCGGCCAGAACGGCGTAGGCCCCCGACGAATGGAGTGCCTGGGACACAGCTGAAGGAGAAATTCCTTCCGCCTTGGCGAGGGCTATTTGAGTTGTGCCGCCCAGCAAACCGAGCAGTAATCGTCGTTGACGAGGGTTCATGCCGCTCACGATCTGATCCCTGCACAGGGCATACGCATTGACAACGCCCGCTTGCGGTGCTGCTTCATGGTGTCCCCCAGGTGTTGGCGCCTCAGCCGCGCAGAACCAAGTGCGCAGTGTTCGGTTTTTGCGGTGTGCGCGATCCTTCGCGATCACGATGGCGTCACGCGCCGACCACCAGGCCGGACCGTCCTGCATCACACCGTACGGCGACTGTCCGACAGTGGCATAGGTCCCCGCTCCGAGACCGAATCGGCAATCCATTCCCTCGGGGAGGGTCAGGCGTATGCGCAGTGTGGCGTTGACGGCCTTAGCGATGTCGGCATAGACGGCCTGGAACTCATCGCCAATCGTCGCCGTCAGCTGTTGCTCGGCGTCGATCTGGCGGTTCACCTGATCGAGAACGGAAACGAGTTCGCTCTGCATGGCGGCGCGATCGACGTAGGTGCGCGAACCCACTACGTCACCGATCAGGGCAATACCAGTCTTTTGCTTCATTTCCATAAAAGGAAGCTTATCACTTATTTTTATAGGACATAAGCTATACACTGAAGATTGGTTGGCTGACAGAATGGGCGGGTGTACTTTGCCTTCGCCACCTCAGACGCCATGCGCCATCTCGATGACGAACTCCCCCGCTTCGTGGCCGCGGCAAACGATCGGGGACACCGGGCCGACATTTGCGTTTGGGACGACCCGGCAATCGACTGGAATTCCTACGACTCAGTCGTGGTGCGTTCCTGCTGGGACTACACCGGCCGTCGCGAGGAGTTCGTCGCCTGGGCCCGCTCCATCCCGAGCCTGCACAACCCCGCCGACGTCATCGCCTGGAACACCGACAAGGTCTACCTGCGCGAATTCGCCAAAAGCGGCACGCCCGTCATCGATACCTATTGGGATGTCCAGCGCGACGACGACATCGGCGAACACTCCGAGTGGGTATGCAAGCCGTCGATCTCAGCCGGATCCCGCGACACGGCCCGCTGGAGCAGCCGCGAAGAGGTCTACGCGCACAGCGCCGCCCTCGTCGCAGCCGGACGTACCTCCATGGTCCAGCCCTACGTCCAGTCGGTCGACACCGACGGCGAAACCGCGATGATCTTCCTCGGCGGGGAGTTCTCCCACGCGATCCGCAAAAGCCAATTGCTGCACAAGGGCGAAGGCGCCGACGTCGACCGGAACGGCCGCGAAACGATCACTCCCCGTGCCCCCACAGCCGCCCAGCATGAAGTTGCGGCCGAATCGCTGGCCGTGGTGTCCCGCATCCTCAGTCTCAACGAGCCCTTGTTGTATGCACGGGTCGACCTGGTGACCGCATCCGACGGCTCGCCGCTTGTCATCGAGCTCGAACTGACCGAACCCAGCCTCTTCCTCGCCCACAGCGAAGACAGCGCCGGAATACTGATCCGCGCTCTGGACTCCTAATCGCGTTGTTGCTATCTCGGCATTATGATTGCAGGCCCTCTGTGCACAGGGCAGAATTGATACCTATGACCAAACGCAAGAGTCCCATGGCGCGATATGTCCGTTATTACGACGTTTTCAGCGCAGACGGCACCCGGTTGCGCGCTTGGACGAATGATGCCAAGGGACCGACTGTGTTGCTGGCCAACGGCCTTGGCACCAATCCGCACTCCTGGCCCGGCTTGCTCAACCCCGATTGCGGCGTCCGCATCGTGTCGTGGAATCACCGCGGCGTCGGCGGCTCGGAGCGCCCGGCGGACAAACGCGTCGACCTCGACTCCTACATCGAAGACGCCATCGCCGTCATGGATCACGCCGGCATCGATTCGGCTTCCGTCGCGAGTTGGTCCGCTGGCGTCACGGTGGCCTTCGAACTTGCCGCTAGGTTCCCCGAACGCATCGACGGGATCCTTGCCGTGGCCGGAGTGCCCGGCGACACCTATGCCACGATGCTGGCTCCATTCAAGATCCCGCCCGTCGTCGCGAAGCAAATCATGGCCAATCTGACCCACGCGGGCAAAATCGGCGGCACCTGGGCACACCCACTCAGTCGAAGCCTGCCGTGGACGTCGTTGACCGCCAATCTGTTGCGGTATACGCGCCTCATCCGCCCCGAAGCAAACACTGAGGACTTGCGCATCCTCATGCAGGAGTTCTGCCGGACCGATCCGGGCTGGTATGCCCATCTGGCACTCGGCATCCTGCGTCAACGCCGTATCTCGTTGTCCGGCGTCCGCGTGCCGGTGACATTCGTCGCCGGCAAACACGACATCCTCACGGGTTCACGCGGCATGCTCACGGCATCGCAGCGGATTCCGGGTTCGAGGTTTGTTGAACTCGCGGCTTCCCACTTCATTCCTATCGAGTTCCCCGAACTCGTGACGATCGAACTTCTCGACCTCGTTCAACGTGCCGAAAACGAAAAAACTGCACGCGAGTTTGCGGTGGCCAAATCAGCGAACGTCAAGCCCATCAAGAAGACCCCGGCCAGGGAGGCTGCCGCGAAGACCGTCGCAGCCAAAAACGTTGCGACCAAGAAGCTCGTTGCCGCAACTAAGGGGGCGGCTGCCCACATGCCGATCCAATCGTCGCCGTGATGGTGGTCGGTGACATTTGCGAACCGCTTTTTGACGAACCAAGCGGGTTGGCCATTGCTCAGGCGTTCTTCGCCACCGGGCGGGCCCATGCAGATGACCCGGAGCCGTTCGCGAAACTCGTCGTACATGCCCCGACCCTAAGCGCGAGTGGCGCAAATTCGAGCGCGAGTGGCGCAAATTCGAGCTCCGAAGGTCCGCGGAACCCCGAATTTGCGCCAGTCGGCGTATGTGATCGGGCAGATCAGGCCAGCTTTTCCAGGATCAGTTCTCGCACACGACCGGCGTCGGCCTGACCGCGCATGTCCTTCATGACCGCGCCGATAAGTGCACCGGCAGCGGCCTGTTTGCCGCCACGGATCTTGTCGGCCGTATCCGGATTAGCCTCAATCGCACGGTCGACGGCTTCGCCGAGGGCACCGTCGTCGGACACGAGTTCGAGTCCGCGGGCGACGATGACCTCTTCGGGAGTGCCCTCGCCGGCGAGGACGCCGTCGAAGACCTGACGGGCAATTTTGTCATTGATTCGGCCAGCATCGATGAACGACTGAATCTCGGCGACTTGTGCCGGAGTGATCGCCAACGCGGCGAGTTCAATGCCCTGCTCGTTGGAACGGCGGGCCATTTCGGTGAGCCACCACTTCTTCGCGGATGTGGCCGAGGCACCGGCTTCGACTGTTGCGACGACGAGTTCAAGTGCTCCTGCCCCGACGACGTCACGCATGTCGAGTTCGTTGAAGCCCCAGTCCGCCTGCAAACGGTCACGGCGAACGCTCGGCTGTTCGGGCATGGTCGCGCGGAGTTCCTCGACCCATTCGCGTGACGGCGCAACGGGTGCGAGGTCGGGCTCGGGGAAATAGCGATAGTCCTCGGCGTCGGACTTCTCACGGCCCGAGGACGTCGTTCCGGTGTCCTCGTGGAAGTGCCTGGTCTCCTGGACGATCTTGTTGCCGGCATCGAGGACGGCGGCGTGGCGACCTACTTCGAAGCGGACGGCTTGTTCGACCGAGCGGAACGAGTTGACGTTCTTGGTCTCAGATCGAGTGCCGAGCGTCTTGACGCCGATCGGGCGCAATGACAGGTTGACGTCGCAACGCAGCGAACCCTGGTCCATCCGTACGTCGGAAACGCCGAGCCCGCCGATGAGATCGCGCAGGTGCGCGACATAGGCCCTGGCAACGGCGGGAGCCTTGTCGCCGGGGACCTCGATCACCTTGGTCACGATTTCGATGAGCGGAATGCCGGCGCGGTTGTAGTCGACGAGTGAATAGTCGGCGCCGTGGATCCGGCCGGTCGAGCCGCCGACGTGCAGTGACTTGCCGGTGTCCTCTTCCATGTGGGCGCGTTCGATTTCGATGCGGTAGGTCTCACCGTCGACGGTGACGTCGGTCCACCCTTCGAAAGCGATCGGCTCGTCATACTGCGAAGTCTGGAAGTTCTTGGGCTGATCGGGGTAGAAGTAGTTCTTGCGCGCGAATCGGCACCACTGCGCAATCTCGCAGTTGAGCGCGAGGCCGATACGGATGGCCGACTCGATGGCCTTCTCGTTGACGACCGGCAGGGCTCCGGGAAGGCCGAGACAAATCGGGCAGGTCTGCGTGTTGGGCTCGGCACCGAACACCGTGGCACAGCCGCAAAACATCTTGGAGGCAGTGTTGAGTTCGATGTGGACTTCCAGGCCCATCACGGGTTCATAACGCGTCAAGGCTTCATCGAACGGGACGAGTTGCCCGTCAATCTGCGCAGTCGTCATCGTGCACCCTCCAGGATAGGAGCCTGGCCCAGCAAGGCGCCGCCCCATTTGTCTTCGAGCAGCGCTTCGAGGGCGGCTGCCGCGTTGTAGAGACGATCATCGGCCTTCGCTGGTGCGAGGAACTGGAAGCCGACCGGGAGTCCGTCTTCGGCGGCAAGACCGACCGGCAGCGAAAGCCCGGGAACGCCGGCGAGATTGGCCGGAATTGTGGCGACGTCCTGGAGATACATCGCCAGCGGATCGTCGAGTTTGTCGCCCAGCGGGAACGCAGTCGTCGGCGACGTGGGCGAGACGAGCACATCTGCCTTGTCGAAAGCGGCGGCAAAATCACGGGCAATCAGCGTACGGACTTTTTGGGCCGAGCCGTAGTAAGCGTCGTAATAGCCGCTGGACAGGGCATACGTGCCGAGGATGATCCGGCGTTTGACCTCGTCGCCGAAACCGGCATCGCGCGAAGCGGCCATGACTTGCTCGGCATCGGGGCTGGCGACGCCGTCGGGGCCGACGCGAACGCCGTAACGCATGGCATCAAACTTGGCGAGATTGCTGCTGACCTCGCTCGGCATGACGAGGTAGTAGGCGGCGAGGGCGTAATCGAAGCTCGGGCAGGACACCTCGACGACTTCGGCGCCGGCCCGAGTCAGGAGTTCGACGGCCTCGTTGAAGCGTTCACTCACGCCGGCTTGGAAGCCTTCGCCACCGAGTTCTTTAACGACTCCGATTTTGAGTCCCTTGACGTCGGCTTTGCGAGCGGCGGCAACGACGGCCGGGACCGGAGCGTCCAGACTCGTGGAGTCCAGCGGGTCGTGGCCGCCTATGAGTTCGTGCAGGAGGGCGGCGTCGAGGACCGTGCGGGTCACCGGTCCGGCCTGATCGAGACTGCTCGCCATCGCAACGAGGCCGTAGCGCGAAACGCCGCCGTATGTCGGCTTCACGCCGACCGTGCCGGTCATCGAACCGGGCTGGCGGATCGAGCCGCCGGTGTCGGTGCCCACCGCAAGAGGCGCTTCGTAAGCAGCCACGGCTGCAGCCGAACCGCCGCCGGAACCGCCGGGAATGCGGTCGAGGTCCCACGGGTTGCGGGTCGGTCCGTAGGCCGAGTGCTCAGTGGAGGAACCCATGGCGAATTCGTCCATGTTGGTCTTGCCGAGAATCGGCAGACCCGCAGCCCTGATGCGGCTGATGATTGTGGCGTCATACGGCGGGATCCAGCCGCTGAGAATTTTCGATCCACACGTCGTCGGCAGCCCCTTGGTGGCGACGATGTCCTTGATCGCGATCGGCATGCCGGCGAGCGGATGAAGATCCTCGCCTTTGCCGCGCCGGTCGTCGACCGAGGCGGCCACGGAGAGAGCGCCGTCGTTGTCGACATGCAGGAAGGCGTGGACATCGCCGTCAACCTGTGCGATGCGGTCCAAATAGGCCTCGGTGGCTTCGACTGAGGAGACTTCGCGGCTGTCGAGCTTGGCCGCGAGGTCGGCGGCGGTCATGCGAATGATGTCGGTCATGCCACGACCTCCCTCAAAGAACCACGATAGGAAGGCCATGGCACGACATACCCATTGTTCGCTCGCTGTCGCTCGCTCATGCCACGACCTCCCTCAAAGAACCACGATAGGAAGGCCATGGCACGACATACCCATTGTTCGCTCGCTGGGGGTACCGCCCTGCACGCAGCGAAGCGGAGTGCTTGGGGGAGCGCTCGCTCATGCTTCCTCCCCAAGGATGCGCGGCACGAGGAAGCGCTGCTGCTCAACTTCGGGTGCTCCGGACAACGCCTCTTCGGCGGTCAGGCTCGGGCGTACGACGTCGGGGCGGAACACGTTGCGCAACGGGAGCGGGTGCGACATCGCTTCGATGTCGTCGCCGGCGATTTCCTGCACCTTGGCGACGGATTCGAGGATCACCGGCAATTCGGCGGTGAGGTGGTCGAGTTCGGCAGCACTGAGATCGATGCGGGCGAGATTGGCCAGATGGGCCACGTCTTCGCGAGAAATACCCTTGGCGGGGTCAGTCATACAAGTCCTTGCAGAGGGAGTCGGCGTACCAAACCATCTTAGGGGTTGCTCACGACGCAACTCATCGACCTCTATGCTGCCCTCATGCAACCCGTGAAACCGCAGGATATCGGCCCGCTCGACGCCCTCGCCTTAATGTGCGAGATCGCCATGGTCGTGCTCCTCGTCTTCTCGGGGCACGGCTTCGCCGGCGGCTGGCACGGCTGGGCGATCGGCGCCTTTCTAGCCGCCGTCGCGATCGGTATCTGGACACAGTGGATGGCGCCGAATTCGGTCCGCCGGCTCGAGAACCCGACCCGGTTCGCCGTCCAGGTGATGCTTTTTTTCACCGTCGCGCTGTATGCCGCCGCCGCCGGACTCACTTGGTGGGGATTCGGCTTCGCCGCCATCGCGATCAGCACGTTCGCCGCCTTAAGGGACTGAGTATGCAGCCAGCCGGAGCCACCTGAGCCCGAGATTTGTGCGCCCAGGGCCGATTTTGGCCCTGAAACCCGCCGTTTGCGCACAAATCTCGGGAGCTCAGGGGTTTTGGGGGCCGTTTTCGAGGAGTTTCTTGAATGCACCCTCATTAAGAATTTTCACGCCCAACTGTTCGGCTTTGTCGGCCTTGGAGCCGGCCGACTCCCCCACCACGACGTAATCGGTTTTCTTGGACACCGAACCGGATGCCTTGCCTCCGTGGGCGATGATCGACTCTTTGACCGAGTCGCGGGTGAAGTCGACCAGCGAGCCGGTCACGACGATCGTCAAGCCCTCGAGGGTCCGCTCGACTGACGCATCGCGCTCATCGGCCATACGGACGCCGGCCGAGGCCCACGCGTCGACGATTGCGCCATGCCAATCGACACCGAACCACTCGACGACGGCGTCAGCGATCGTAGGCCCGACTCCTTCGACCGAGGACAATTCGTCAGCAGGGGCGGCACGTATGACTTCCATCGAGCCGAAATGTGTGGCAAGCGCACGCGCCGCCGTCGGGCCGACGTGGCGGATCGACAAAGCGACCAGAACACGCCACAGCGGCTGCTCCTTCGCCGTTTCGAGGTTGTCGAGGAGGGCACGGCCGTTGGCGCTGAGCACCCGCTCGGCAGAACCCGCCTCGAGCTCGGCCTTTTTGGCCACGCGCGTATAAAGCGGGACCTTGATGAGGTCTTCGGCCGTCAGAGCGAAGACCCCTCCCTCGCCGGCAAGCACGCCGGCCTCGAGCAGTGCGATCGCGCCTTCCCAGCCGAAAACCTCGATGTCAAAGGCCCCACGCCCGCCCACATGGGTCAGTCGTTCGCGAAGCTGCGAGGGGCAAGACTGCGTGTTGGGACAGCGAATGTCGGCGTCGCCCTCCTTGGCCGGGGCGAGAGGCGTCCCACACGACGGGCACTCGCTCGGCATGACGAACTCACGTTCGGAACCGTCGCGCAACTCGACGACGGGGCCGACAATCTCAGGGATGACATCGCCGGCTTTGCGCAGCACGACCATGTCGCCGATCAGGACGCCCTTGCGCTTGACCTCGTGCTGGTTGTGGAGAGTGGCCATCTCGACCGTCGAACCGGCGACGCGGATCGGCTCCATGACGCCATACGGCGTCACTCGACCGGTGCGGCCCACATTGACCGAGATGTCGAGCAGACGGGTATTGACTTCTTCGGGGGGGTATTTCCAGGCGATCGCCCAACGAGGAGCACGCGATGTCGAACCCAGCCGGCGCTGCAGGTCGAATTGGTCCACCTTGACCACGACACCATCGATCTCGTGAATTACCTCGTGACGGTGTTCGCCGTAGTAGGCGATGAACTCCTCGACACCCTTGAGAGTGGGGACAACTTTGGCGCGGTCACTGGTGGGCAAACCCCAGGCCTTGAGCGCGGCATAGGCCCCGGACTGGCTCACGGGTTCGAAACCTTCTCGGAAGCCGATGCCATGGCACACCATCGACAGGGGCCGACTCGCCGTGACCGAGGAATCCTTCATCCGAAGAGAACCCGCGGCGGCATTGCGCGGATTGGAGAACGGCGTCTTGCCGGACTCGGCCCAGGCTGTGTTGAAATCTTCAAAGGCTTTGGTCGGGAAGAACACCTCGCCACGCACTTCGACATAGGCCGGAATCGGGTAATCGCCGGCGGACGTCAACAGATGAGGGATCACGTCGATCGTGCGGACGTTGTTGGTGACATCTTCGCCGACGCGACCGTCACCTCGCGTGACGCCGCGGGTGAGCCGGCCCCCTTCATAAGTCAGCGAGATGGCGAGTCCGTCGACCTTGAGTTCACAGAGGAATTCGGCATTGTCGACGTCTTCACGCAGGAGGCGCGCATGCCAGGCTTCGAGCTCTTCAATACTGAAGGCATTGTCGAGGCTCATCAGGCGCTCTCGATGTTCGTAGGCCTCGAACGTCGACGAGGCGTAGCCACCTACCGTCTGGGTCGGCGAGTTCGGCGTACGGAGCTCGGGGAGCTGCGTCTCGAGCTCCTCGAGTTCGCGCATAAGCAGGTCATAGTCGGCATCGGAGGCGGTCGGGGCGTCATCGACGTAATAGCGCTGGCGATGATCCTCGATCGTTTCTGCCAGTTTTTTGTGCCGCTGTCGAAGCGAGTCGCTCATGAGGCCTCCTCAAGCAGGACGGCCTCGAGGCCCAACTCGCGAGCACCGCGCACCATCCCACGATCTCGCGACGCCAAAGTCAGGTCGTACTCTTGCGCGATGGCCGCATGGAGTGCGTCGCCTGATCGCAAATCGGCACCCGAATCACAGAACTCTGCCGCCACGTTGAAGCAGGCCCTCGTAACTGGCAACAGGATCAATGACCCCTTGACGAGCTTGGTCATTGCGAGTCGAGCCGCCCGACTCGATTCATCGCTAAGCGCCCCAATTCGTAATTTGAGTGCCACCGCACCCGAAAACTCGGTCAGCACCCAATCGGAGATATAGGCCGAATCTTGATTGGCGAAGAGCCATTGGCGTGCCGTCGAGGTCTTCGGCTCAGCCGTCAGCGCAGTAACGAGAACGCTCGTATCGATGTAGTGCATCAGTAGCGGGCGTCCCGCATCTGACGGATGATGTCGACAGAGTCGATGTCAGAGGGTTCCATCGCGGCCGTGATCGACTCGAGCCAGGCAATATCAATCCGTGCTCGCGGCTTCACCTTGGGCACAAGATCGGCGATCGGTTTGCCTCGTCTGGTGATCTCCACATGCTCCCCCTTTTCGACGGCATCAAGAATTTCACTCAGATGCGCCTTTGCCTCGGCAACGCTGACCGACCTGCTCGGCTCATTCACAGCAACCTCCAGATGACCATCTAGATAGTCATTTTATAGCAGGATCGACGACTTATCCAGAAACTCTAGCGCTGGCCACCGACACTGTGTGCGAGACCGAGCGCCCTTTTTGCCCACATCGGCGAGGCTCCCGCGAGGCCGCAGGTTGGCGTCACCACGGAGCGATCAGCGAACGCCTCAATGCCGAATCCAAGCGCGCCGAAGAAGTCCTCGATGCGCTTGCCGAGGACCCGGTCGCTCACCCCTTCGACATCGGTCGACGGTATGACGCCCGGCCACAAATCGAGGCCCCCGTCGAAGGCAGCCGCCCATACGTCGCCCGGTGCGGTGAGCGACAGATCGAAACTCAGAGCATCGAACCCGGCTCCGGCGACCAGGTCGACCGGGACATCGCGGGCACACGAATGCATGACCGTACGGGCACCCGCCTCGCGTCCGGCTTCGACCACGAGCCGCAGGGCAGCATCGGCTTCGGGTTTGTCGATCGAGCGGTGCCGGCCCCAACCGCTTGCCGTCGGGATCTGTGCGGAAAGCACCGCGCTCAAGGCGGGTTCGTCGATCTGCAGGACCAGCGAAGCGCCAGGAACCCTGCCGCTGACAGATGCGAGATGTTGGCGGATGCCCTCGGCCAGCGATTGCGCCAGATCGCGCCGG
>JACMOZ010000401.1 GCA_014377785.1 Aeromicrobium sp. | reverse complement strand
TATCGGACCTGCAACAGTTGCGGTGCCGGCAGGCCGACACCGGCTCACTTTGCGACGGCACCTGACGACAGTTCCTTGGTCCGGTGAGTATCGGACCTGCAACAGTTGCGGTGCCGGGTATGGGAGTCGAACCCACACGCCCTTTCGGACAATGGTGTTTGAGACCATCGCGTCTACCATTCCGCCAACCCGGCTCTCGCCACTTCGGGAAGCAGCCGGATAACCTTCTCATGTGACCGACCCGCAGGCATCATCGACCCCGCCGCAATCGACCCCGAAACCGACGGCACTTCGAGTGTTGATCGCCGAAGACGAGGCGCTCATACGCCTCGACCTCGCCGAGATGCTCGCCGAAGAAGGGTATGACGTCGTGGCGCAGGCCGCCGACGGTGAACAAGCCGTTGCCCTCGCCGTCGAACATCGCCCCGATCTGGTCATCATGGATGTCAAAATGCCAAAACTCGACGGCATTGCGGCGGCCTCCCGGATTGCCGCCGCCCGCATCGCTCCCGTCGTGATGTTGACAGCCTTCAGCCAGCGTGAACTCGTGGATCGTGCACGCGACGCCGGCGCTATGGCCTATCTCGTCAAACCGTTCTCCAAAGCCGATCTGATGCCGGCCATAGAGATGGCACGCAGCCGTTTCGTGGAGATTGTGCAACTCAAATCCGAGGTCGCGGGCCTGACCGAACAACTCGCCACCCGCAAGGCCGTTGAACGGGCGAAGAGCGTCATCCAGGAAGCGCTTGCCATCAGCGAGCCCGATGCATTCCGGTGGATTCAGAAGACCGCAATGGACTTGAGAATGTCGATGCGTCAAGTCGCCGACGAGGTTGTAGAGAAGGGTCCGCTGTTGGGCCAAAGTGACCCCGACAACGACTGAAAATGCGGTTGGTTACAACTTGGCTACAATCTCGTGGTTTTAGTGATCTGCAACACAGCGGACCCGAATCACGGCTAGTTTTCAGTCATACACGTTTCGTGGCAATAGTCGCGGGCAGTTTCAATAACTAATCCGGAGGATTGATGAAGCGCAGTACAAAGACTATACGTTTTGCTGCAGTCGCGGCCGCAAGCGCCTTGGTGCTTGCGGCGTGCGGTGGCAGCGATCCGAGCACCCCCAAAAAGGCCGATTCCATCGCCAAGGGCGACGGTGCCCTGACCGTCGGCACATTGTTGCCTTCGACCGGCGACCTTGCCTTCCTCGGCCCGCCAGAATTTGCCGGTGTTGACCTTGCAGTCAAGGACATCAATGCCGCCGGTGGCGTACTCGGCAAGGACGTCGTCCAGGTTAAGTCAGACTCCGGTGATGGTACGCCGAAGATCGCGCCCGGCTCGGTCGACAAGCTCCTCTCGGCGAAGGTTGACGTCATCATCGGTGCTGCGTCATCGAGCGTGTCACTGAGCGTCATCGACAAGGTCACCTCGGCTGGCGTTGTGATGTTCTCGCCCGCCAACACATCGACGGCCTTCGACACCTACAACGACCGCGGCCTGTACTTCCGTACGGCTCCCTCGGATGTGCTCCAGGGCAACGTGATGGGCAACCTCGTCCTCCAGGACGGCGCCAAGAGCGTCGGGATCATCGCGCGTCAGGAAGCCTATGGTGAAGCCCTCGCCAGTAACGTGGAAAAGACGGTCAAGGACCAGGGCGGCACCGTTGCCGCCAAGATCCTCTACAGCGTTGATGCCACGTCCTACACGACGGAAATCACCAAGCTGAAGGAAGCAAAGCCCGACGCCATCGTTGTCATCGGGTTCAATGAGACCACGAAGATCATTCCTGGCCTCCAAGCAGCAGGCATCGGCCCGAAGGACGTCAAGACCTACTTCGTCGACGGAAACACCGCCGACTACAGCAAGGACTTCCCGAAGGGCACCCTCACGGGAGTCAAGGCCACCTACCCCGGTGCCGAGCTCAAATCAGACTTCAAGGCGCGCCTGCTGACGGTCAACCCGAAACTCACGGCCTTCACCTACGGTCCTGAGTCTTACGACGCGACTATCCTGACGGCTCTTGCGGCCATCGCCGCCAAGAACGACTCGGGAGCGGCAATCGCCAGTCAAATCATCAAGGTCTCCGAAGGCGGGACGGCGTGCACTGCGTTCAAGGAATGTGCTGATCTGCTCGAAGCCGGCACGGACATCGACTACAACGGTGTCTCCGGACCGGTCGACATGAACAAGACCGGTAGCCCGTCAAAGGCAACCATTGGCATCTTCGAGTACGGCGACGACAGCACCTTCAAGAATCTCGAATACATCACGGGCGTCGTGGAGTAAAACGAGTACTCATCAACAAGGAAAGGGCCCCGGGCAACCCGGGGCCCTTTCTCTCTTCCCCCGCCCGCGGTTTACCACGAGGCCTCGGCAAACTGCCATGTCACGGTGGAAACTTCCCGCGTGATGTGGCAGTTTGCTGCGTGGGGTTAGAGCGTGATTATCGTTCGGTTGCGCAGATACAGTTTTTTTGACAGTTCCATCCCGGCACGTATGGCGTCGACCGTATGACGTGACCGTCGCGGGTCAAGGTCAGGCCACGTCCATCGGGACATACCGAATCGTTCGGCACGGGCGAGGTCCTCGCGGACCTTCTCGTCCGTGATGGCCCGCCCGGGTTCATCTGTGTATTTGTTCAATCGACCGTACTTGACCATCCCGTCGAACTCGCCGAGGTGGCGGTAATCGATCCAGGCGAAATCGGTGCGTGCGACGACGATGCCGCGTTCATTGACAACTTTGTATTGCGGTTCTGGCCAAGGGAGACCCTCTCGCCAAAACATATGCAGTGAGCGCACCTCGCCGACCGACTCCAATCGACCGTCAGACAACCGAATCGCGATCGAGGCCTTGCGACCCCCTTGCCATTTAGCGAACGGACCAAAATCTTCTTCGAGTTCGCCCTTGGTGACAAGTCCCAGACGTAGTGCCGAACTCGCCGTGACCATCGCCGACTCGATCGAGGTTATGGTCGCGGTCTCGATAACAGCACGCGAGGGCGCGACGACGAGGCGCCCATCAACCTCACGAATGTCGTCCAGTGTGACGGCACCGACGTGGTAAGTGACGCCGGCCTCCCGCCTGCCCGTTGCCCCATCGAGACGAGTGAGGTGGACCGAGTCCAGCTCGACGCCATAATGGTCGAATTCCCAGGCCGAGCCTGCCGATGTATGACTGAGTGCAACATTCGGGCCGAGTTTGTCGGCAACTGCATAGGCCAGTATGCGGTGGCGGGCAGTCGCTTCGAGTTTCTTATGCAGGTCGGTGAAGGCATAAATGCCATGTCGTAGCCGAATGATCAGGCTGACATGCAGGGCCTCGCGCAGATCACGATCGCAGTAGCCGCAATCAATCGCTTGGCCGCGAGTGAAATACCCGCCGTTCTTGAGGGTAAGCGCTTCCAGCCGTGGGTCCATCCGCCCACAGTGACTGGCGTGGCTCGCATTCAGGCGAACTCATTGGCACGGTGTGGAAAACACAAACAGCTCGAAGGCCTGTGGACGAGAGGCGTGATGCATACTCAACGCGGCAAACAGCCGTCCCTCGGGGGAAACTTCCCGCGTGGGATGGCAGTTTGCCGAGGCCTCGTGGTAAACCGCGGGGCGGTCAGGCTTTGGCGAGGGTTCCCAGGTAGAGCTGGATAACCTTGGGGTCGTTGATGAGGTCCTTGCCGCTGGCCGTATGGGCGTTGCGGCCCTGGTCGAGGACATAGCCTCTGTCGCAAATCTGCAGACACCGTCGGGCATTCTGCTCGACCATGACGACGGACACGCCCGCGGAGTTGATGCGCTTGGTCTGGACGAAGACTTCGTCTTGCAGGGCGGGAGAGAGGCCGGCAGAGGGCTCATCGAGAAGGAGCACGAACGGGTTCATCATGAGGGCCCGCCCCATGGCCACCATCTGGCGCTCGCCACCGGAAAGTGAACCGGCCCGCTGGTCCTTGCGCTCGTCGAGCCGGGGGAAGATGTCGGTGACGTACTTGAACCGTTCCTTGAACTTCTTGGGGTCGAGGAACATCCCCATTTCAAGATTTTCGCTGACCGTCAGCGAGGGAAACACGTTGTTGGTCTGCGGGACGAACCCGACACCCGAAGCCACTAGCTGATCCGCACGCATGTTGGTGATGTCTTTGTCCTGAAGGATGACCGTGCCCTCGTGCACCTTGACGAGGCCGAACATGGCCTTGAGCAGCGTCGATTTGCCGGCACCATTGGGCCCGATGATGCCGACAAGTTCACCTTTATGGCAGTGCAGACTCGTGCCGTTGAGGATGTTGACCCCTGGCAGATAGCCTGCGGTGAGGTTGTCGGCCCGCAGCAGCGCGCCTTCGGGGGATGCGGTGTCGACCATCAGTTGGTCTCCTTTTCGGATTTCGCTTTGGCGATGAGTTCGGCTTCGGCCTCGGCAATGATTTGTTCCTCGGTGTCGTGCGTGAGTTCGGCGTCGTGGTGGGCGCCGAGGTAGGCATCGATGACGCGGGGATCGGCCATGACGGAGTCGGGCGGACCTTCGGCCAGGATGGTGCCCTGACCCATGACCACGACCCAGTCGGAGATGTCGCGCACCATATCCATGTCGTGTTCGACGAACAACACGGTGCGGCCCTCGTCGCGCAGGGACTTGACGTGACCGAGGAGCGATTGTTTGAGCGCGGGGTTCACGCCGGCCATCGGCTCATCCAGCATTATGAGCTCGGGATCGACCATGAGGGCGCGTGCCATTTCGAGAAGCTTGCGCTGGCCGCCGGACAAGGAACCGGCAAAGTCGTCCTTCTTGGCGTCGAGCTTGAATCGTTCGAGCAGATCCATCGCACGCTTGGTGTTGGCGGCCTCCTGATCGGCCCAGAGAAACTTGAACATGCTGGAAAGCAAGTGCTCGCCGCGTTGACCCGTTGCTCCCAGGCGCATGTTCTCAATGACGGTAAGGCGAGACAGCACCTTGGTGAGCTGGAACGTACGGACCATGCCTTTGCGGGCAACCTTGTAGGGGGGAGTGCCGGAGAGGCTCTCACCGTTGAAGGTCCACTCGCCGGTGTCCGGCTTGTCGAAACCGGTGAGGAGATTGAAGAACGTCGTCTTGCCGGCACCGTTGGGACCGATGAGGGCGGTGATTTTGCCGCGCTCGATCTCAAAATGCTCGACGTCGACGGCTTTGAGTCCGCCGAACGTGCGAACGACGTTGTCGGAAATGAGGATCGGGTCGGGTTTCTTCGCACCGGGTTCGGTGCTGATGGTTTGCTCGGGTGCCTGATCAGCGGCCATCGATTGCCAACTCTCGCCTATCGCCGAAGATTCCTTGTGGTCGGAAGATCATCAATAACATCAGGACCAGGCCCATCACTATGAGTCGCATCAGGCTGGCCTGGTCGGGCGTCATGATGCTGGCGGGAATGAAGGTTTGTCCCGGCGTCGTCGCCTTGTCGAAGAACAAGTCGAGGCCGTTGAGGAAAAACCAGAAGATCAGCGCACCGGCAACGGGGCCGAGGACGCGGGCCGCACCGCCGATCAGCAAGACCGTGTAGGTGAAGAACGTCGTGTCCGTCGCGAAATCGGACGGCGACACGTTGTCGGTGGCCAGTCCACTCATGATGCCGGCAACGCCGCCGATCACGCCGCCGAGGATGAGGGCCTGCATCTTGTAGGAGTAGACATTCTTGCCGAGGCTGCGCACGGCATCCTCGTCCTCGCGAATGCTCTTGAGCACGCGACCCCAGGGGCTGCGCATCATCAAATAGATGAGAAAGCACAGGATCAGGACAAGGCTCCAGCCGATGAGCATTATAAAAAAGTCATAAGAACGCCAGCCAAGCTGGAACGCCCCGATGTCGATGTTGAAGCCGCCCCGGGGAATGGGGTTGAGGGCCTTCAATTGATCGGAGAATCCGTAGCGACCGTCCTGGCCACCGAACTGATCGTTGAGGCTTGCGGCGCCGAGTGTCTGCCTTATTGCTTCGGCCGCGGCAATCGTTGCAATGGCGAGGTAGTCGGCTCGCAATCGAAGCGTCGGTATGCCGAGGACGAATGCGAGCACGATCGTCATGAGCAGACCCACTACGACGCTGAGCCACAAATTTTGCCCCCAAGTCTGAACGAGGGCGCCTACGGCATAACCGCCGACCATCATGAACGCTGCCTGACCGAAGTTCAGCAGACCCGTATATCCGAAGTGAATGTTGAGGCCGATTGCGGCAAGACAGTAGACAATCGCTGTCGGGCCAACGGCTTGTTCCATCGCGCCCGTGAGGACATCCATCCAACTCATAACGTTCTCCTTCCTCAGCCGATTCGCTCTGCTCGACCGAGCAGGCCTTGTGGACGTACGAGCAGGACCAAAATGAGGACGACCAAAGCCGTCACATACTTGAGTTCAGGAGGTAACACGAGTGACGACAACTCGACGAGGAGACCGACGAGAACGCTGCCGACCATCGCTCCCCAGACGTTGCCGAGACCGCCGAGTGTCACGGCGGCGAAGACAAGAAGCAGGATCTTGAAACCGACCTGATAGTCGAAGCCGTTGACGACGCCCCACATGATGCCGCTCATGCCGGCGAGTGCGCCGCCCACGATCCAGATGGTCGTGATGACCTTGTCGACCGCAATGCCCGATGAGGCAGCGAGAGCAGGGTTGTCGGCAACAGCCCGTGTCGCTTTGCCGAGTCGGGTGCGTTGCACCGCCAGGGATACGACGACGAGGACAACCGCGCAGACGGCGGCCACATAGAAGGCCTTCGGCTGAACATCGATCGGTCCCAGACGCCACGGTGCAAAGGCACGGACGCCTCGGTATTGGTGATTGTCGGCACCGAAAAAGTATTGATAGATGTTGCGCAAGAAGATCGAGAGGCCGATGCTCACGATCATCATGGCGATCAGCCCGGTACCCCTTCCACGCAGCGGTTTCCACAGCAGTTTGTCATTGGCGTAACCGCCGGCAGCCGACAAGACGACGGCGACCACCGCCGCCGGGATAAATGCCCAGCCCCAGGCGTCCTGGAAGAAGTAGGCGACGAGAGCGCCGAACGTGACGAGCTCGCCGTGGGCAAAGTTCGTGAGACCGGTTGTGCCGAAAATGAGGGACAAGCCGATCGAGGCGAGGGCGAGCAGCAAACCGAGGAACAGCCCATTGATGGCACGTTCGGTGAACGACTCCAGGAAGGGGCGGGAGTTATCGCTTCGGGGGCCGATGCTGTAGCCGATCGGAATGTCGAAGTTGGTCCTGATGACTACCTTGCGTTCCGTCTTCTTGGGGTCGGTCAGCGTCGTGCCTTTGGGAAACGTCGACGTATCGAGCTTGACGGTGATGGTCTTGCCGAGGAGCTCGTCGGGTGCACCGGGAAGCGGGAGTGAAAACTTGCCATCGGTGCCACTGACCGCGGTGGCGACCTCGGCACCGTTCATGTCGACGCTGATCTTGACGTTGGGAACCGGCTTCGGCGGTTTGGTTCGACTATCAGTCAGGGTGCCGTTGACGTCGATAGTGTCGTTTGCGGCTGCTGCCGGTGAAAAACCACCGACGACCAAGGCGCAGGCAATGATCGAAAAGAGTGCCGCTAGACGCAGTCGCACACGTGGCTCCTTATTCGGCTTGAGCAATGTTTTTGCTCTCTATCCCGGAGCATAACCAACCGCATGTGTGTAACTGGTCACATTAGCCAAACTTAGGTAACAGTTCGGTTTCGATTGATGTTCGAGGCTCCTGTAGGGGCTCCGATGCTCGCGCTAGTGAATCACAATTGCGAGTTGTGTCAACAACGGCGCGAGCAAAAGCGCCGGTAAAAGGTCCGCGATCGCCATGACTTTGATGTTGAGCAGACGCAGTCCGACACCTATAAGAATGAGTCCGCCTGTAGCGGTCAGGGCCACCAAATGAGGCTCGGGAACAAACGAGCCGAGGGCGACGCCGAGGACCGTCAAGGAGCCCTGGATGACGCCGATCGACAAGGCCGATGCCATGACGCCGATGCCGAAGGAGGCGGCGAAGGCGAGCGAGGCGAAGCCGTCGAGGACGGACTTGAGGATGAGTTGGTCGGAGCCGTTGCCGAGCCCTTCGTTGATCGAACCGAGGACTGTCAGCGGGCCGATGCAGAAGACAAGCGAACTCGTCACGAATCCTTCGATGAAGCGATCACGGGATTCGGCGGCACCGTTCCGCGCCAGTCGTGATTGCAGCCATCCGCCGAAGATCTCCAGCCGGTCTTCAAGGCGCATGATGGAGCCCGCGATCCCGCCTAACACCAGGGACCCGAGGACGATGAGGGTCGGCAGGCTCGTACCGACCGCATCGGTCAGGACATTGCGGGAGACCTCCATGGTGGCTTGCGCCGCTATGAGTAATGTGACGAGGCCGAGGGCGTCGGTGACCAGGGATCGGGTGCGCTCGGTGAGCCGATGACCGATGAGCAGGCCAAGTCCCGAACCGGCGACCACCGTCGCGACGTTGGTGACCGTCCCGATTCCAATGAACATGGCGCTTCTCTCCGGACCCGTTGGCTGGACCTGTTGGCGAACATTCAACTACTCGGCGTAGTCTGGCATCTAGCTCGGTGTAGCCTGCCGGGGACTTAAATCACTTCTTCTCGGAACAGACTTCATCAAACGAAACAAACGGAACAGGGGCGTCATGTCGGCTCGGCCACCCATCGTGCTTCGCGACGCCGACCGCGAAGATGCGGCCGCGATGATCCACTTGTGGCGCGAATGCGCAGAAACGTCGCGTGAAGAAGGCGTCGATGCGTTCTCGTCAACGGTGTTGTGGCAAGAGCCCGGCGTCGCCGAGGCGGCCGCAGCCCTCGAACTCAACCTCGCGAGTCCCGACAAACGCATAATTGTGGCACTTGTCGACGGCGAGATCGTCGGTGCTCTGGCGTGTGACGTCAGCACGATCACACCACTCAACCTGACGAGAGTCCTCGTGGTCACCGACCTCCAGGTCCTTTCGGCCTACCGTCGCAAATCAATCGCGTCGACCTTGTTGTCGGCCGCCACCAATTATGGCGAAGAGTTCAATTGTGAACTCGTGGCGACGCTGACGCCGGCTCACTCGCGTGAACCCAATCGCTTCCTCACCAAGCTCGGCTTCAGCCAGGTTTCGGTAGTCCGGGTGACACAAGCCAGTATGTTGCGGTCGAAGTTGTCAACGAAGGCCACCCATTCACGTGACACCGGCAAGCTCATCGCCGTACGACGTACGCTTCGCCGCAGACAGTTGAGCTCTCGCCGCTTGCGCAACACACCCTGACGCAGGGGAGACTCCCATCAGCCGATGTCTGGCCGGTGATGGTGTGGCTCTCCAACCCTTGCATCTGGCTACCAGGTCGTGTCCGGCTGGATGCTCAGGTGAATCAGATGTCGCCGGCGGTCTGGAATTTCGAGACCACGGGAGGACTGGCAAGGATGGTTCCGAGTTGGGTCGCGCCCGCGCCGGCGCGCCATTCGCGATAGGCACCATCGCGTTCGACCGAGGCCCACCTCTCGAGGAGAATCAGATGCACAGGGTCTTCATTGTCGACAAGCACTTCGACACCGAGACACCCGTTGAACGCTCTGGTTCCCGCGAGGATGTCCCGAAGCATTGACGGCGCGCTGGTGAGGCAATCGGCTTTCAAGTGTATGTCGAGCAGGACGGTGATAGCCATGAGCGCTCCATATTGATTGAGGGGGTTGATTGTCCAGTGTGCAGCAGGCAGGGAGAGCCCTTGCCACTAGAGTCGGGTCTGTGGATCGACTTCTTCTCATTGACGGTCATTCGGTCGCTTATCGCGCCTTCTTCGCTCTTCCGGTCGAGAACTTCGCGACCTCGACCGGCCAACCCACCAATGCGGTGTTCGGCTTCACGTCGATGCTCATCAACGTGTTGCGTGACGAGGCCCCGACTCATGTGGCAGTGGCCTTCGACGTGTCGAGGCATACCTTCCGCACCGACGAATACCCCGACTACAAGGGCACGCGTGCCAAGTCTCCCGAAGAGTTCACCGGACAAGTGCCACTCATCAAGGAAGTCCTTGACGCGATGCACATCACGACGTTTGAAAAGGCCGGTTTCGAAGCCGATGACATTCTCGGCACGCTCGCAACGCAGGCCGAGGCGCAGGGCTTCGAGGTGCTCATCTGCAGTGGCGACCGCGATGCCTTCCAGTTGGTGACCGACAATGTCACGGTTCTCTATCCGCGCAAGGGAATGTCGGACCTCGCGCGGATGACGCCCGAAGCAATCAACGAAAAGTATGGCGTCATGCCGGCGCAATATCCCGACATCGCGGCTCTGGTCGGGGAGACGAGCGACAATCTTCCCGGGGTGCCCGGCGTCGGTCCCAAGACGGCCGCCAAATGGCTCGGCCAGTTTGGTTCGCTCGAAGCGTTGATCAACTCCGTCGACCAAATTCCGGGCAAAGCCGGCGAGTCGCTGCGTGAACACCTCGATGCCGTCATCCGCAACCGCCATATCAATGCCCTCGTACGCGATCTCGATCTGCCCTCGGGCCCCGCCGATTTGGCCATGCCAGAACTCGACCGCGAATCGGTCCACCAGGTTTTCGACAGCCTCGAGTTCGCGGCGCTGCGCGACCGGTTGTTTGCGGTGTTCGGCACCGAAGAAGTCGTCATCGATGAGGGTTTCGACGTCGAAGGCGAAACTTTGGCTTCGGGCGGGGTTAGATCCTGGCTCGACAAACACGTTGCCGGCGACAACCTCGTCGGAGTCCACACGGCCGGCAGTTGGGGTGCGGGCACGGGACGCATCGACGGCCTCGCCCTCGCCTCGTCGACCGGCGCCGCGGCCTATATCAACGTCGACGGACTGTCCCCGGACGATGACCTCGCGCTTGCCGACTGGCTCGGCGATGCCGGCAAACCCAAAGTGCTGCACGACGCCAAGGGGCCGGTTCATGCGATAACCGCCCAGGGTTGGACTCTTCGTGGTCTGGCCAGCGACACGGCGCTTGCGGCCTATCTCCTGAGGCCCGACCAGCGGTCATACGACCTTGCAGATCTGACGATGCGCTACCTCAAACGCGAACTTCGTGCCGAGGACGAAAGCGCCCAGGGCCAGCTTTCGCTTGATGGTGTCGGCGAAGCCGGTGAGCCGCTAATGGTTCGCGCCCATGCGGTTCTCGAGCTCGATCAGGTGTTGCAGGCCGAGCTGGCCGAGCAGGGCGGCACGGCCCTGCTCACCGAACTCGAACTTCCCCTACTGCATGTTTTGGCCGGCATGGAGCGTCTCGGCATTGCCGTCGACGACGACTACCTCGGCGGCCTCGAATCGGAGTTCTCGGCGCGCGCGCAGAACGCCGCGAAAGAGGCTTACGCCGTCATCGGCAAGGAGATAAACCTCGGTTCGCCCAAGCAATTGCAGGTCGTTCTGTTCGACGAACTCAACATGCCCAAGACCAAGAAGACGAAGACCGGCTACACGACCGATGCCGACGCGTTGCAGACCCTCTTCGCCAAAACCGAGAACCCGTTCCTCGCGCATCTTCTCGATCACCGCGACGCCACGAGGCTTCGCCAGACCATTGAGGGACTTCGCAAGGCCATTGCCAGTGACGGGCGCATCCATACGACCTACAACCAGACGATCGCGGCGACCGGCCGGCTCAGCTCGGTCGACCCGAACCTGCAGAACATTCCGATCCGGACCGAGTCCGGGCGCCGCATCCGTGGCGCCTTCGTCGTCGGCAACGGCTTCGAGACGCTCCTGACGGCCGACTACAGTCAGATCGAGATGCGCATCATGGCGCACTTGTCTGAAGACGCCGACCTTATCGAAGCATTTGCCTCCGGCACCGATTTTCATACGCTGATCGCCAGCAAGGTGTTCGAGGTCGAACCCGAAGACGTCAACGGTCAACTCCGCAGCCGCATCAAGGCGATGAATTACGGCCTCGCCTATGGCTTGTCGTCTTACGGCCTCGGTCAGCAATTGGGAATCTCGCCGGGCGAGGCGCAAGTCCTGATGGACGACTATTTCGCAACGTTCGGGGGAGTGCGCGATTACCTCCATGGCGTCGTCGAGGAAGCCCGTCGCACCGGTTACACCGCCACCATCATGGGTCGTCGTCGCTATTTGCCCGATCTCACCAGCGACAACCGTCAACGACGCGACATCGCCGAAAGGATGGCGCTCAATGCGCCCATCCAGGGTTCGGCGGCCGACATCATCAAGGTTGCCATGCTCGGTGTCGACAAGGCGCTCACCGATGCCGGCCTCGGGTCACGGATGCTGCTTCAGGTCCATGACGAGCTCGTGCTCGATGTGGCCACGGGTGAGCTCGAGCAGGTCGAGGCGCTGGTCCGCGAACAGATGGGCGCTGCCGCTGACTTGTCGGTCCCGCTCGACGTGTCGGTCGGCATCGGCCGCACCTGGCACGAAGCGGGACACTAGCCCCGGTCGTCGGTGAGTCAGCGTCCACTCGAAGGTCGTTCTTGGCCGCTACGTCACCGCCGCCGGGGGAGGGTCGGCCGAAAGCGGAGTCTTGGACGCAGCGGGCGCGAAGCCCACGATCGCGGCCAAAACACTGGCGACGGCGGCGACTGTGACGACGAGGCCGGTGATGTGGACATTCAGTCCGTATGCCGTTGCCGCAACGGCAGCGACGGCTAGCCACAAAAGCGTCGCGATGCCGTGGGCGTGACGTGCAAGAGCGTCGAACACCAATAAGTGCACAATCGCCAACACCGAACCGGTGAGGGCGAACAGCCACAGCCGGGACGTCATTTCCGCATATTGTTCGCCACCGACAAGGATCAGGGCAACCTTCGGCAAGACTGCGGTCGCAACCACGGCAAGCAGGCCGAAACCGGCGACGATCGTGACGGCTCGCAACCGTGCATGGTGGGACGTCGCCCGTGCCAGATCGGGGAAGAAGACAACGCTGATGAACTGCGGGAAGAAAAAGGCGGCCTTGCCGAGGATCAGCCCCGAGGCATAGAGGCCGCTTTCGTGGACGTTGAAGTGATTGCGGGCAATGAATGAGTCCATGTTGCTCAGAACGAAAAAGGCGAGAAGCGCATGAGTGCCCAGAACTGCCTCTCGTACGAGTCCGCGCCGGCTGACCCGGACGTGGTCCGAAGATTGGAGAGCGAACAATCTGGCTCCGGCCACTATGGGCAGCCAGGCGCCGATCGCGATACCGATCATGGCCGAATTGACGCTTGGATCGATGGCAATGGCGACCGATCCGCCGATCACGCGGCCGATGCCGTTTGCGAGGTAGATCGCCGTGAGCGCCCCCCAGCGTTCTGTGCCCTGAGCGATGCCCGCCTGAGCGCCCATAAGTGTGAGCGGGAAAAGCGTCGCGCCGCAAAGGATCACCGGCCAGAGGGAATCGAGTTTGAGAATGGGTGTGAGGACGACACTGGCAAGGGCCACCGCACACGCAACGGCCGCCGCCACGATCAGCGTGACCCGGATGGTCACTCCGATGATCCCGGCGGCGTGTTCGGGTTCGACCGCCAGGCGCCGGGCCGTTGTGGCTTGCAGTCCGAGCGATGCGACGTTGCCAACGAGAAGGATGCCGAGCAATGCCGTCAGCGCGCCGAATTCACGGGGAACAAGCGACCGCGCGGCGACGAGGGTGAGCCCGTAGGCGGCAATATTCATGCCCATCATGCCGAGGGCGACCGTTGCGCCTCCGGTTTTGCCGCTCGCTGAGGGGCGGGTCACGTTTGCCATTGCCCCCAAGGCTACTCGAAAGTAACGGATTCACATTCTGTGATTAACGCCATACACATAACTTTTGGGTGTGCATGATCGTTTATCGACCCAGATGACCCGTCTTCGTGCTTTCATTAGCGCAGAGGGAAGCACCGAGGGTCCTTTTCGCATGTCAAGAATGCGTTCCCTGGTGCTCGTAAATACATGAAAAATTTAGCCATTAGGGGAGCAACACTTGCTCTTTTCGGGGGGTTGACGATCGGCCTCGGAAGTCTGTTCGGCCTTGATCTCGACAAGGTTGCACTCTTGGGCGTCGCCCTTGGCGGCGTGATCGGCCTCGTGCCTGACCGCAGTCAGACCGAACGTATCGTCGGATTTCTTGCAGGCTTCGGGCTTGCCTGGATCGGCTTTGCCATCCGTGCAGCTGTTCTTCCGGACACGTCTCTGGCTCGCGCCATTGTGGTGTTCCTGCTGATCCTCGCTGCGATGGGGATCTCCCTGGCCAGTTCTTCCAGACTCCCTTTGTGGTCGTTGCTCGTTGGCGCGGCGGCAATGGTCGGCGCCTATGAACAAACCTACGCTGCTTCACCGTCACTTTTCGTGACCGATTCTCCAACGGCCGCAACGACAGTGTTGCTCGCCGCCGCCATGGGCGTTATTGGAACGATGTTGCTCGGCGAGGAAGTCGTCGCACGTCGTAAGGCCGAACGTGACGACTCCCGCCACTCCACCGAGGTATCCGCATGATGCGCATTAATTCGAAGAAGACAGTTTTCCGTATGACCGCCGTTGGCGGCATGAGCCTCCTCGTTGCTGCCGCGATTGCTCCCGGTGCGATCGCCGCCGACACGATCGGCGGTGAGGTGGCGGTCAGCAACACAGAGACCGTTCAGGTTTTGATGGACGCCTCGGGCAAAATCGACTCGCAGCGTGTCTACGACCAACTCGTGCTCACGGGCAAGGGAAAGGTCGATCTGGCCAACCCCGTCTCGACCAATTCCCTTCGCAACCTTGACGGCTTCGGCAGTTACGACCTCCGCGACGGCAAGATTCGGGTCCAAACCGACGTCGACGGCACAAAGAAGTTCCGCTCGGTCTCGACTTTCACCAAGAAGCTTCCGCTTGACATCTCTGTCGGCTACTTCCTGGACGGCAAGAAAGTGCAGCCGGGCGACGTCGTCGGCAAGAGCGGCAACCTCGAAGTCCGCTACCGCGTGACCAACAACACCGGTGTCGATGCGGAAGTTCCGTTCAAGGACGGCAAGGGAAATGACAAGACGGCAAAGGAATCCGTGGTCATCCCGATGGTTGGTTCTTTGACCACCACGCTTCCGTCGAACTTCACGAAGGTGAAGTCGGAAGAAGCCAACGCTGCCGGCGACGGCCGTGGCGGCACGTCGCTGTCGTTCACGATGACGCTGATCCCGCCGATCGGTAAGAACTATGCCGACTTCGGCTACACGGCCAAGATCACCGACGGCATCATCCCCAAGGCGACGATCTCGGCGCTGCCGATCAACCCGCTGGAAAGCCCGTCCTTCAGTGGCGCTGCCGCAAGCTACCAGGGTGGTGCCGAAACCGGCGCCGACCTGACGGCAGGCGCGACCGAAATCGATGCCAACTTGCTGAAGTTGCGCGATGGCGCAAATAAGCTCGTCACCGGATTGCTCCAATTGCAAGCCGGTGCAGGCCAGTTGAGTGCCGGCCTCAACAACGAAGCAGCACCCGGTGCGAGGAAGCTCGCCGACGGCGCCAGCCAGCTCGATGCCGGTGCGGGAAAAATCGCCGCCGGCACAGGTGATCTGAACGCCGGTGCGAACAAACTGAATACAGGTGCTGGCAAACTGTCCGCTGGTGCGGGTGACCTCAATGTGGGCGCCGGTAAACTTTCAGTCGGCTTGAAGACGGCCGGTGAAGGGGCGCCAGCTTTGCTCGATGGCATCGATAAGCTCACGGCTGGTGCGAACTTGGTTGACGCTGGTCTGACAACCCTCAACGGCTTGGTCGTGCCGGCATTAAACCGGATCAACGGTGCTGCAACTGCCCTCATCGCCGGCGTCCTGGGTCCGATAAACACCAACCTCAATAACGCTTCTTCAGCGGTGGGAGGTGCGACTTCACTTGTTAGTGGAAGTCCGACAATGTCGGGGGCCGAGAAGACGAGTGTCTTGACTGCATTGGGTGGGGCATCGCAATACATTGCCGGTGTTAAGTCCGCGCTCAATAACACCACGGCTCCGTCCGGATTCATGTATGGGCTCGGCGCAATCAAGCAGGGTTCGGCTGACCTCGCCGCCGGCGTGGATGCCC
>JACMOZ010000400.1 GCA_014377785.1 Aeromicrobium sp. | reverse complement strand
TCTTAGGCGTCCACCATTTGTTAGGCGCCGGACATCAATGAACTTGCAGGATTCGGGAAGGCTTGCCCGCTCATGACCATCTTTCGGTCTCATATTGGTTGGAACAAGCGTCACCCGGATTAAAAATCCACAGTCATTGTGGATTCTCAACCCAGGTGAGACTGTCGCAAGAAGTTGACACCAAGTAGTCATTAGGAAACCCGAATTTCGTAACGCGGGCTTCGTCTCAAGGTAAATGAGATTCGTCTGGGACTGATCGTTAGCGGCAACGAGGTTACTGTGTCGACCGGCCTGACGGGCTGAATCGCGTAGATTGCTCAGATGCAGAAGAGCAGGAAAAAAGAACAGCACATAGCGGTGTTTGGTGAGAGCGGCAGTGGTAAAACCGTGCTCGTTTCCTCGTTCTATGGAGCGGCTCGGGAGCAGCCGCACGGGAAAGACAATCTGTTCAGTGTCGTTGCAGACAAGAACTCTCAAGGTCGGTTCTTGCATCAGAACTATCTCGGCATGAGAGGTTCTGCCCAACTCCCTCTGGCTACTCGCTTTGAATCGGAGTCCTACTCGTTCTCGGTCAACGTAAAAGACTCCTCGAATCGAAAGAGTGAGAAGGGCCGACCCTTCGACGCTCTGCGACTCGTGTGGCACGACTATCCGGGAGAGTGGTTTGAGCAGGATGTGAGCGGGGCGGAGGCGGAGAGGCGTGTCGCGACTTTCAGAAATTTGCTCAAATCTGATGTCGCTTTCATACTCGTTGACGGCCAGAGGCTGCGCGATAACGAAGCGGAGGAAGAACGCTACCTGAAGGCGTTGCTGACGAACTTCGCCAACGGTCTTCTTCTCATAAAGGACCAACTCCTCGAAAACGGAAAGCCGCTCGTAGAATTCCCGCGCATTTGGATCTTTGCGCTCTCGAAGTGCGACCTGTTGCCGGACACTGATGTCTTTGCGTTCAGAGATCTTCTCGTTGAGAAGGCGAGCAATGAAATTGATCAGCTAGAGGAGGTTCTTGCGGGGTTTGTGGAGGAGCCTGATGCACTTTCCGTCGGTGAGGATTATGTGCTGCTCTCATCGGCGAAGTTCGAACCGGGAAAAATAGACGTAACTCAACGCGTTGGTCTGAACTTGATACTGCCGATAGCCTCGATGCTCCCGCTTGAGCGTCATGCGCGCTGGGCGGCGGGAATGCGGAGTCGGGGGAAGGTCTACAAGCACTTTGTTGACGGAATTGGTGCCATGGCTGCCGCTTTGGGCGGCATAGGAGCTATTGCGAACAAACTGAACAAGGGCGACAACAGGCTGGTTAAGGCATTGGGGTTCGTCCTCATTCACTTTGGCTCCGCCATCGAAGAAGCAGTGAAACTCGTCGGAGATAAGTTGGTGGAGGCGAATAAGGACGCGGTCGCGAAAGAAGAAAACTTACGAGCGACATTGACCAGCTTTCGGATGGACCTTGCCAACGGTGAAGCAGAGAAGGTCTTCATCCGGAGCGACCGGTGACATTCATCTGGTCCACGCGCGGTCGAACATGGGGCTTCCGCTTTCTCCGGGATGGCGGGAGTGTGAACCCTTTCGTGGAATACGCAGAGGCATTCTCGGGTGTCGAGCAGGAGCGCGAAGTCTGGCGCAGATCCCACGGGGTGGTGGCTCTTCGTTTTCCTACTCCCGGTGGGCTGGAAGACTCGGCGGGCAGGGTGATCCCGCAAGAGTTTGTTGTCTTCGGAACTCTCGCCTTACAAATCAACTCGGTTCAGGATGGAATTGACCAAGTTTGGCCGTTGGTCGCAATGGAGTTCGAAGAAATTTGGGTACAACCAGAAGCGCCTCCGCTCGCCAAGTGAATTGCAATCAAAGGTGTTCGCTCAATTCGAGCGGCGCTCGTCTGTGCGGGGGCCGCTCGACCTGACTGCAGATGAAAGTATGAGGAAGTTCATTTCAGCCAGGGCCACAATCTGTTTACAAGCGGTATCAGCGGACGCGTACGGAGTGGTCCCGCTTAGGTCGTCAGTGCCGCTTTTTCTGGCGTTTAGGTTTCCTCGCGCGCGGGGGGCTCGACACGCCTCGCGGCCGGTCGAACCGGCCTTCCATGGTCGTTGACTTGTATCCAACCAATACGGGTTTTCCCGCCGAGCCAATGGCGATGCCGAGGACTCGGTCGCATCCCCAATTCAAAGTTGCTGACTCGAACTCCGATCGCATCTGTTGCTCGATAGCCGCAACTCCGATTCCTTGGGGCACCGAGCAGACAACGATCGCCCCCGCGCCGGAGCTGCCAGCGAGCGACAGCTGCCAAGTCCGGCTGCGCCCACTGCTAGCGGCCCCTTTCGCAGCGCCGACAAGGCCTCGAAGGGTATGGCGCTGCGCCACGGTCAGGCCGAGCAGGTCGGCAGCGGCAACCGTCGCTCCTTTGAGGCGGGAGGCAGTGAACGCGCGCACCAGTATGGCGGCATCAGGGTCGACCGAGAGTTCTGGCTTCGCCGCCTCGGGCCCTTTGCCCTCCTTGTATTCGTACCAAGGATTGAGCATCTCAGTCGTGTAGTCGTGGATACGCGAGCTGCCGGGCTGTTGGTCCCAGAGCATTTGCTCATCGGATCCGGGCGCCGGCGCATGTGGGTATTCTGCGGCGATCCGCGCAGGCTCTGGTTGATGTTCGAGCGCTGTGTGAAAGAACAGCATGACGAGGTCGAGCTCGTCCACGACACGCCATCTATCGGCCGACTCCGCGTCGGTTCTGCGACGTAGGTAAAGGAGGAACTGCGAAGGGTCGTCAATGAGGTCAGCGATTATCGCAAGGTCATAGGTGGAGACGACCCATGACGGGTCTTCACTGGGCATTACGCCCGCGGCTGCGAGATCGGTGATCTCGCTGCCGAGTGGTCCAAGGTCGTCGAGCGTGACTACGATCGTGCGGACCTCGCGGACGTGGCTGAGGTTGAGCCAAGTGCGATCTCGCTGCCACAGTCCGCCATTTGCGCGGATAAGGTTAGCGACGCGGCGGGCTTGGTGGGCGCCGGCGCCAATCGTTTTCTCGACCTCGTTCTTAAAATAATCGGGACGAGTGGAGCGAGCGCTAGGAGAGAACGAGGCACCCTTGACCTCGACACAGATGGCAACGTCGTCGATGAGAAAGAGCAGATCACCCTCGCACTCCTTACCCACGGTAGTCGGCCTCACCGCGGTGGGCCCAAGGTCCGAGGAGATGAACCCCGCCTTTTCGGCGTAGTAGTAGTACGCCGATGCAGCCGGATCGACGTTGAGGATGCGACGGAGGTAATTGCCCGCCGTGGCCTCGGTGACATCTCGGCGATGGTTGTTATAGAGACCCTGGATCGCGTCGCGGCCGAGGGAGCGTTCAGTGATCTGCCGAAAATTGTCGTCGCCAATTTCGAGTCCGAGCTGGAGGTAGTTGCCCTGGTCGTCGCAAACAAGAGCGGCGTAGGAGAAAGGGCTTGCGCCGTTGAGATACGACTCGACGGCGTCGACCGGGTCGGTCGCGTCGAATCTGACGCTGAAAAGACTGACGATCTTGTTTGCAACCTCAACTGTCACGCCGCTGCGTTTAGCGATCTCCGCTGCAGTGAACGATGCCCGAGAGCCCGGATGAGTCATCACGGACGCTTGCAGCGCGCGAAGACGCGCTCGCTCTTCCTCGGTCGGCACTGCGCTGGATTCGTAAAACTCACGCGCCCCACCAGCGAGTGCGCCGAATGCGTCGAATAGATCCGTCGAATAACCGTCAATGATCGCGGTTCGGACGTGTTCGAAGTCGTCCCACGTGAAGCCCAACCGCTGCGCAAGTTCCCCGGCGAAAGCTCCCTGCCCAAACAGTTGTCGGTTAACCGCGTCATCGATACTGCGGTAGTGCAGATTCTGTATGGATATGCGTGCAAGCCGGAAGGCCGCACCGAGCCGAGCCCATGGATCTCCTGTCCCTTGGGCGTCGGCAAGGGCGGAAAAGACACCAACGCTAGCGATCTCGGCGCCCACGATGTGGAGCATTTCCATCGCGCGCTGACCTTCATCGTCCCGGGCCGCCGCGCCAACGGTGCGGGCACCACGGGCGAGAAGAATTGTCGCAACGATTTCCAAGGTCTTCGGGCTGGCAGGCGTCCTCTCTTCCGTGTAGCCCAAGCGAGCGGCCATGATCTCGCGGTTCCGGAGCAGTCCCAGTACGTCGAACGCATCGACGCCTTGGAGTCGACGGATGATCTTCTCAACCCCCTCTCGTACTATCTGAGGTCGACGGGCAGCGAACTGTGGGAGAGTTTCGCCGGGTTTGAGGGAGACACTAGCGGCCATCATCTGACGTCGAAGATCTACTTCGCCGGCTAAGCCGTTCGCGTACACAGTTGGTCGACTATTGGCGGTCACGAGGTCTCCAAACCAGCAGGTACCATTGTGGGGCACTGCACAGAGTCCCAATCTAGGACCGAAGCCGGACACTAGCCCGCCTGGGTGCCGCCGACTCTTCGTGGTCGTCGCCAGCGTTAACGCCGAAGCAATGAATCCTTGCTCGTCGCTAGGACTTCCTTCGCCGCACGCGCTAACCGCGGCGTAACCCCTATGCTGCGAGCATGGAAGCTATCTACGACAGAACTGGCGCGGTGGTCGGCTGGGTCGATGACGATTACCTAGTCGCTCGGGAGGGGAGTGTCGTCGCTTGGTTAGCTGGGGAGGATATCTTCAGCCGAAATGGGCGCCACATTGGGTGGTTCGAGTTCGGCCAAGTCTGGGATCACTCGGGCTGCGTAGTCGTATGGACGGCTACCGCCGACGGAGGTCCTGGAAAGCCCGGCATGCAGGGTGAGCCTGGCCGTCCAGGTATCGCAATTCCTGGACGACCCGGATTGGGTGGCGCACCGGGCAAGCCAGGTTTCAGCGGGTCGTGGAGTGGCGACGAATGGGATGCGTGGCTTGCTAAGTAACAACTGAATCCCGCCAGTCGACACGGAATGCCAAGGGCGCCGGGGCAACCTTCGATCATCTCGGCAGGTTAGTCGCGGAGCGTCGCTGCAAGTCTGCATCTACCGCGCCGATTCTAGGGCGGCCCACCGGGCGATGTTGTTAGCGAGAACAGAGACGATTCGGCGTTTGCGCCCGGGTTGGTAGGGAGTGGGATACCAGATCCATCTCCAGTCCGACTCCAGCCCGTCCGGAGGCTGGGTCGCCAAGAGTCAGAGCAATTCGACGCCATTCAGGATCGGTTCCAGTCGAGGTATTGATCCCGCGAAAAGCCGAGCGCAGGCCGGATCCGGTCGTCCAGATGGACATACAGTGTCGTCAGGAAGTGTTTAGGGCAGATTCCACACAAGCTGTTAACGCCCTCCGCCACCGAGTACCGGCGTCCACGCGGCAGTAATCCAAATTGGACACATTCATCTAGAAAGGATGCGTTTGTCTGAGTTGCCCCCATGGCGTGTGTCTCGTTTGATCCGACCAACTGGCGAAGGCTTTGTGCTCGATCTCTCCGAGGTGTCCTTCGTTCGGCCACAAAGCCTGGTGGCAATCGCCATTGCTTTGGAAGTGGCGGTCAGAAGTGGTGCCGCCGTGAGCGTTGTAGAGCCCCGGTCGATGGATGTCGTAAATTACCTAAGCCGAGCCCACCTGCCAGAGATTCTTGATCAGCTGGAAGTCGCCCACAATTTTGGGCCTGTGAGGGAGCGGGACCTAGGTCTGTCAATTGTGGAACTCACGCGGTTCAACGGGAACGACGGAGTGGTTTCCCTGGCTGACAGTGCCTACTCCTTCGCGCTACAACAGGGCAGTCGCCCGGCCCGCGCACTTCACACTGCTGTATGTGAAGCAGGCGAAAATGTGACTGTGCACGCTGGCATTCAGCACGGCTATCTGGTCGCCCAGTACTACCCGCAAAATGGCACATTCAATTTTGCGCTTGCCGACTCGGGAGTGGGATTCTACGAGCGCCTTCGAGGCTCCGGAGCGACCGATGTGGCTCATGCTTTGAACATGGCGGGTCAGGCTGGGATTTCTTCCACTGGCGACTCGACACGCGGGCTTGGTCTTAGCTCCATCCGCGACCACCTTTTGCGGCTGGGAGGCACAATGACATTGGCGTCGCGCGATCAGCAAAGAACATACGACTCGACCCACACTGACGGTTACCGTTCGACAAATACCGGCTTAATTGTCGGCAGCCTCGTTTACGGTAGCTTTTCAGCGACATAATCTTCCACCATCAGGGATCAAGATTCGCAGACGTAGTACAGTGAGATCAAGTTGGACAGAGGGCACATGCAAATCGATATCGTACTTCCTCGCCTTGTGGGTACTCGTGCAAGCGCAGACGAGATCATCGAGAGCGCCTTGGGATCAAGCCGTAATATCGATTCCGTCATCATCCTCCGCGCGCGTGCCGTTCTCAATGCTGCGCCGTCGTTCGTCGACGAATTTGTGAAGAAATTGGGCGTACTTGGAGTGAGCGAGATCCGGCTTGTCGGTGAGTCAGACGAATTACTCGAACAGTTTTCCGCGGCCTCCATCCGCCATGGCAATATCCCTCGGGTCGAGAGTGCCACGCCTGTCTTAGCTGGGTAGCGCCGCTAGGAAGGCACCTGCTTAGAGATCTTCTCCACTAATTCGGTGAACTTCTCGTCTACGTTCGATACAGAAGTTGCTTCATCCTGACTGGCGAAGAGTTCGCCCAAAACCGATAACTCGCGGCTTTGTGGGAGGAGATTGGTATCGCCAATCGCCGCAACGGCGACATGCATCGAGGCAGAGCGCTCAGCAACCTCTTGGTCCCGCGCTGCATCCACGCTCGGCGTGGCGGAAGCATTGCCGTACTTCAGGTAGCTTTCATAGGCTTTCCCAATCGCGCTCAAGGCGTGACCCCTGACCTCGCGACGGAAAGTCCTGCTCTGGCGACTCGATTCGAACCAGCTTGTGATCCAAGCGCTCGCTGCACTGGAGCCGGCGACAGTGGCTACGACTACCAGCGCGACTTGCCACCATTCGAGCTTCAAGAGCGCGTCCACGATGTCCGCCAAGAGTCGCTCCTATCCATCACCGTTGTTTGAGCGAGCTTATCGAGATGATCGCGGTGGGGACTTCGACGCGTCCGGGCAGGCAGGTTGCTTTCGCTCTATCCAGATCTACTCCCCGCGAAGCTCGGCGCCATCGACTACGTCATCAACCATGGGAATTGCCAAATGATGACGGCGAATCAACGTCACGCACTCACTCGCTTGCTTTCGGAGGCGAGGCGAATTGGGCGTCACAGGTAGCCTGCGGGGAAAAGGATGCCTTCGTCCCAGTCAGATGAAAGTCGCGGCAGCGTGCAACCGTATACGAAGATGATCACCATCTTCCCGACTGCTTGGCCAGAGGCGTTAATGACTCCTGAGTTTGGGAATGATCGCCTTCGCGCGGAGGTGAACGATTGACTCGGATGTGCTCATATGCGTGACACACTCGGTGTTTGGAAGGTGCGCAAAGAACCGAGTTCCGAGACGAGATGTCTTCGGGATCCCGTCCTGTCCGCAGATCATCACTACTTTGGGTCCCTTTACTTGGCGTTCAGAAGGAGCAAGTCGTCCACGGGAACGCTCCAGTCCTCAACTCGGTCAGTACCAACTGTCGCGACAAGAGGCGTGTTTGGGAGCTAGCCACGGAACTTGACATCCACCAGCTGGTACCTTGTCGCCGGGCCAAATGCAATAGCTTGCCGACATCGACTGTCGCTTAGGCCCTCCGTAGACTATCCAAGTGTTTTCGGAACGATTGCTTGCGCCGTGGGCTCGGAAAAGACGTGTCGCTGTGAGGGATGTGTAAGCAGTCCCACGGCCTCATTGAATATGTCAGTCACTGAGTTGAAGCCCTTTACGCGTACCGCAGCTCGGAGATACGCAATTTCGTCCGTAGCACGGAGCAGCTCAAGGGCAATGACCGAGAGCTGTGATGAGTGGACCACGACCTGTCCTTGCACTCGCGCTAATGTGCCCCACGTCACACCGTCAGCTTTCATATCTTCGTCGCGCCGTCCTCGAAGAGCCTTTCCGACCGCTCTCTTGAAACGTCCGATATCGAAGTCCGAGCGAATTCCGTCGCGCTTTAGGACGTACCTTGGTGTTTCACGAACCGTGGGAATAGCCACCTGGACGGGTGTCGTCGCCATTCGCTTTGGCAATTCCTGATCGGTGAGGTGAGGGAATGCTGTCAATAACCATTCGAGGGCGTCGTCAGCATCCTTCCAACCAGGGTGAACGCGCGCGCTACCTTGCCGCCCCTGGACCGCCAGCGCGTAGAGAACCCTATGCGATCGGGTCTTCTGAGATTGAGAAAGCTCGGCATCAACCGCTGCTTCAATGTCCCCGTCGTTCACCACGACGCGGATCGCCCGAAGCGCCTCTGCTCCGCCGGGGTCCATTGTCCCGAGCTTCTCGCTGCGGGCGGCTAACCGTTCTCGTTCGTTCTCGGTCACGCGCCGCAAATGAATACTTCGACGCGTGATCCGCTGTTCAACGCGCTCAAGAAGGTCGGCCACGAACACGGCATTGTTAGCTGACGCGCTAATAAAAAGAGAATCTCGGAGCGTCTCCCCGAGGACGAGGCGGGAATATGGCATCAACGCCCCTGAGCCCTTTTGGTGTACGGCCACATCGACCATCGCGAGACGCTCGTGCTCCTCTGTCGAAAATCGATGCGTGTTCACCGCGAGGCATTGCCGCTCACGGATGATGAGTCGCTGATCTTGATCCGGAGTTGTTGTGCGCGTCACCTTTGTGTCCGCACCGCAGAAAGGGCAGTCCATGCTCCTCAATATGCCATGAACTCCTATTTAGCTCCACTGGCACTTACATATGGGGCTCTCATGCTTTATTTAGCTATTAATAATAAAACTATTGCCATATATATCATTCGCGTGAAAGGCTCTGCCAAGGTCGACAGTCACCTTCAACTCGAAAGAGGTCGTAATGGTCATCAGTGCCACTTCTCCGCTCGATATCTCGCTCGACCTCGATGCACTTCGTCGAGTTGCCGTGGGGGCGGCTGAAGCGTCAAACGACGCCGTCATTCGTCGTCAACTGCAGGCACTCAGGCCGAGTGAGGATCTCATCGACCTCGCCGGTCTCACCTTCGCAGCGGACCACACCGGTGACACCCCCATCCCTCTCGATGCTGTCGCGCGCGAGGCTGTGAGAGAAGTGCTCGTTCGAGAGCTCCCCCGGGTTGTCGGGGACAGGCGCCATCACGAAGCGGGGGAAGAAGCTGGAGGAGGCACCGCCGTCGTCCGTCGAGGCGACCTCATTCACCGAACAGATGACCTGGACGGATCCACAAACTCCGATTGTCTTCTGAATAACTACTCCGCCGTTGTGGGAATCGACATCGTTCGTGAGGCCACCGGGCCCGATCGGCGCGCACGGCACCTTGCTGGGGCTATCGCGCTCTCCACTGGAATCACGGTTTCTTGGATCAACGACAGCCAATGGGTGCCGCAACTCAGGCAGCATCGAAGCCACCGCGGCCGCGTCTACTTCTCAAGCGGGACCCGAGGCATCCCGGAATTCGAGATTGGCGATGCGCGGTGGGACCGCCGAGCGCGAACGTACGCGGGGGTCGCCTCTAAGCGCGCCCGCCTCGATGCACTGCTCGCCGCTATCGGTGGAGCGGACCCAAGCGATGTCATCTATAACGTCGCAGGTACGCCGGTGGTGGCGGCACTCATAGCGGGCGCGCTGGGCGAGAACATTGAGGTGGAAGAAGTCACGCTGCACGACAGCATGCACCTTATTCCCCATCAACTGCTGGGCGGTGAGATCCTTCACGGCACGACCCGTGAGCCGCTCGACTATCTCGCACTCTACGAACGAGAGACTGTAAATCTGGACCCGAGATCTAAGCCGGTGCCGCCGTACATTGCGATCGGGGGCATCGCGACCGGCCGACGATAGCAGGGTTCTGTCAGCGCGGTGTTGAGGTGAGGTTCTATGCCCACAGTGACCCCATCCGGACTACCGGGCGATGTTGTGGGCGATTCGGTCGGCGGGTTCGCACAACGGGCACCCGCCAGTCTCGACCCGGTGGGGCACACTCTGTTCGTGGACGTGGCCGGCAGCGGTGCATTCCCACCAGAACTTCCGGTTGCCGGGGACGAGGTCGCAGGGTTCGATGGCGCCGTTCTTCCAGGAGTGCCACTCCGTGGAGATTTCCGGGTACCGGGTTTGAATGTCGTTGACGCCGACTTCGAGCCTGCGCCCGGAGCAGATTGAACAGCCGTACCCAGCGTTGCGACGTTCGGGGCGTTGCGTGTAGTCGTGGTCGTTCGGGCAACGCCAGACGATGTCCTTGCGGGAGCCGATGGTCACATCGTCGGGTGTCAGGAGCCCGTTCTTGGTTCGGTGCATTTCGGCAGCAAGGTCGGGGCGCGCGATTCTGAGGGTGCGGGCGCTGTCACCCTTCTTTGCGCAGTAGTGGCAACCGGCGCCACGGGTACGCGTTCCGACCGTCATCCGATACGTGTGACCTGATTGGCATAGCCACCAGACCAGCTCGTTGGAACCTGGCGCGACCGCATCGACGGAGAGTTTCCCGTTCTTGGTGGGATGCCAGTCCCGCGCGACGAGCGGAAAGAGGGTCGGCAGGTCGTTGACGCCAATGATGATGACGCGGTTCAGACACACCGAGCAGCCGCTACCGTTCGCGGCACGGTTTGAGGCGGTCGCTTCGAAGTCGTGTCGCTTGTCCTTTTCGCACGTCCACACCAGCTTGATGTGAGAGTTGGCGAAAATGTCACGGGCGGTGATGGTCCCGTTCTTGGTGGGGTGGAGTTGGGCGCCGAGCCAGGGGTGGGTGGTGCCCATGTCGTTGGTGCCGGGACGGAGTTCGCGGTGCATGCACACGGGGCAGTTGTCGGTCCCGGTCAGTGAGCTCGCGCTGGTCCGGATGAGCGGTTTCTTGAGGCGGTGGCCC
>JACMOZ010000399.1 GCA_014377785.1 Aeromicrobium sp. | reverse complement strand
TGTCGAAGTTCAACGGGATCACATAATCGTTGAAGTACTTCGTGCTCGGCACCGTGTCGAGAGTGATAGTGATTCCGGCCTTTTTCAGGTAACCCTGGATCAGCTGTGCGCGCTGCGCATTGGTCGGGGTGTCCGCAGGCACCGTGATCGACAATGCCAGCGGCTTGCCGTCTTTGACTGAGACGCCATCGGAGCTCTTGGTGTAGCCGGCCTCTTTGAGCAACGCCTCGGACTTCTTGAGGTCGAAGCCGATCGCCGGTGCCGCCTGGTCTTCATAACCCTTCTGGCCGGGCATATAGATCATGCTGCCTTGAGTGATGGCGGGGGCGCCGACGGGCGTGTTGGCCGCCGCCGACATGGCCTCACGGTTGATCGCGTAACCGATCGCCCGGCGAACCTTGACATCCTTGAGCGGTCCGCGGGTGCCGTTGAAGGTCAGGTGCGTCCAGGTCAAACCATTCGATCGCTGGATTTGCACATCGGCGCGCTTCTTGGCCGTGTCGTAGGACGTCTTGTCCTGGCCAATGCTGACCGCATCGATTTTCTTGTTGGCGAAAGCCTGAGCCTGAGCTGCCTGTTCGACGACGCGGAAGATAATCTTGTCGAGTTTGGGCTTGTCGCCCCACCACCGCGGGTTGGGTGTCTCGGTGATGACCTGGGCATTCTGATCGACCTTGCTGATCACGAACGGACCGTTGCTCGGAAGTGGTTTCTTCGCATACCCCTTGTTGAACGCATCCGGGGAGCTGGAAACAGATGCAGGGAACGATGGGTAGGTGAAATTCGGCCAGTCGGCGTTCTTTGTCTTGTAGGTGATCTTGTAGGTGAACTTGTCGGCGCCTTGCACAATGCTTCCGATGTCCTGGAACCCGGTGGTCGACACAACTTCAAAGGCCTTGTTCGTGCCGTTCATCGCTTTCCAGTTGGAGATCATGTCGTTGGCGACGATGGGCGAGCCGTCGCTCCAGACAGCCCTCTTGTTGAGTTTGACCTCGACAACTTGCGGGTCATTTTTGACCAGCTCGACCGACTCGGCATAGTCCCGGTCGACGGCCCAGGTGCCGTCCGCCTTAATGGCGATGGCATTGCCCCGTGTTGGTGCTATCACTTCGGGGTCGACCTGATCTCCGAGACCGACTTTGTCGTTGAAGTTTTTTGGGAGTTGTGCGATCGCCAGCCTCAGGTTTCCGCCGGCTTTGACCTGGTCGCGTGAAGCGGACGTCCATGCCGTCGGGCTAAGCCTCGTGCTGACGGAATCCTTCGGGACCGCCTCCTCCTTGTCGGAGAAACACGCAGACAGCGTCGAGGCGAGGATCAAGGCGATCACCGCTGCAAGGGCTCTTCGGAGTGTCATCTTGTTACCTGACCGATCCGGGACAGTTAAATCTTTCCCATGGGAATGAAAATAGGTCAGGGCCCGGCTAAGCCGGACCCTGACCCTTGCCAAAGTCGCGCACAATGCTACGAATTATTTGGCGGCGATCACATTCAGTTTGACCTGCGCGCTGACCTCGGGGTGAACCCGGACAGACACGGAATAGGCGCCGACAACCTTGATCGGGTTGCCAACTTCGATGCGGCGCTTGTCGACATCGACACCGGCGACCTTGAGGGCTTCGGCGATGTCGGCCACGGTGACGGCACCGAACAGACGACCTGTGTCACCCGCACGGACCGACACGTTGGTCGTGCCGTTCTCGAGCCTGGCCTTGATGGCCTTGGCATCGTCGAGATCGTGCACGGCACGAGCGTCACGCCCGGCCTTGATCGACTCGACCTGCTTGGCGGCACCCTTCGACCAACGGATGGCGAAGTTGCGCGGCAGCAGATAGTTGCGGCCAAAACCGTCTTTGACGTCGACAATGTCGCCGGGTGCTCCGAGGTTGGAGACTTCATTCGTGAGGATGAGTTTCATCGTCGGACCCCCTTAACGGCTGTTCGAGGTGTAGGGAAGCAGAGCCATTTCGCGGGCATTCTTAATGGCCTTGGCGATCAGACGCTGCTCCTGAACGGTCACACCGGTCACCCGGCGAGCGCGGATTTTGCCGCGGTCCGAGATGAACTTGCGAAGCAAGGCGGTGTCTTTGTAGTTGATTTCTGTAACTTTCGCGGCTTTAAGAGGATTGGATTTCTTCTTCGGCACGCGGACAACTGGCTTAGCCATGGTTCTCCTGATTGTGTATCTGACGTGTGATTAGAACGGGGGCTCGTCCGAAGATGAGCCACCGCCCCAGGCGTCAGCGCCACCTTGCGGGGCAGCCGGCTGGGTCGACCACGGATTGTTGTCCGCGGCCGGCTTGTTTGCGCCGGACTGGCCGCCACCTGAATTGCTTTGGCCGCCGCCGAAGTCGCCGCTCGAACGATTGGCTTTCGTCACCTTGGCGGTGGCGTAGCGCAACGAGGGGCCGACTTCGTCGACATTCATTTCCACGCTCGTGCCTTTGGAGCCGTCCTGGCGTTCGAATTGCCGAACGCGCAGAGCACCGGTCACCACGACGCGCTGACCCTTTTGCAGGGACTCCGCGACGTTTTCGGCGAGCTGGCGCCATGCCGCACAACGCAAAAACAATGCATCGCCGTCTTTCCATTCGTTCGTCTGCCTGTCAAACGTACGAGCGGTGGAAGCGACGGTGAAGTTTGCAACTGCCGCGCCCGAAGGAGTGAATTTCAGCTCCGGGTCATCGGTCAGGTTGCCGACAACGGTGATGACGGTTTCGCCTGCCATGTGGCACAGCCTTTCAAGTGGGTGATGTCTGACTTAAGTGAACAACAACCCTGCGACATTTTCGACACTGTTTCCACAGGCCCCTGCGCGGGTCAGTCCTTAGAACCGCGAACGGACTACTTGATGTCCGGACGCGTGACCTTGGTGCGCACAACGGATTCGTTGAGCGTCAACTGGCGGTCAAGTTCCTTCACCGTGGCGGGCTCTGCAGTGAGATCCACGACGGCGTAGATTCCTTCGGACTTTTTGTTGATCTCGTAAGAAAGACGACGCTTTCCCCATATGTCAACGTTTTCCACGGTTCCACCGTCTTGACGAACCACATTTAGGTAAGTCTCAAGACTGGGGGCAACTGTGCGTTCCTCAAGATCGGCATCGAGGATAATCATCAATTCGTACTGACGCAAGGCGACTCCACCTCCTTCGGGCTAAGCGGCTACGGACGGTCCGTAACAGGAGGGCGCTGCATCGGCCGGACGTAAAAGTGACCGGCCAAAAATTGCCGTGAGGCAACCGAAGAAGTCTACCGAAACGAGGCGAGCGAAGCGAATCCACCCGGAACCGTCCGCCCCACCCCCGCGAGTGGCGCGGATTCGGGGATTTCAGTGGCAGATTCCCCCGAGTCTGCGCCACTCGCTCACAAAGTTGCGCCACTCGCGGCCTGGGCGGACCGGGGACTGGTGGCGCGCGCGAATCTGCTCAATCTATGTAGGAGATCGCGGCGGCCTTGGCCGCTGAGAGATGAGGACTCGAACTCGTGGTTCCAGAAATCCAGACGTGCTGATACAAAATCCAGACCGAGAGCCTGCTCTGCATCGCGAACAATCAGCTCGGGATGCCGCCGGATCTCGATCTCCGTGTAGCCGAAGCGCTCAAACGCGAGGCGGGCGCAGGCCTTTTCCCGTCGGAGATCGTCACGATGCTGATCGCGGTCACGATGGCCGGCCCCGTCATACTCGGCAACTCTCCTGGTCCCGACGATGAGCAGGTCAACGCGGGCAATAAAGTCGCCGTTGGCGTTGCGTAGTACGACTTGAGGCTCGACTCGGATGCCCGAAAGGACGAAGAGCAGTCGCAGGGCGGACTCCCACGCCGACTCGCTCCGTCCGTCGCAGAGTTCCAGCGCGCGCCGAAGGACTCTGACTCCGCGACGACCCTTCCGCATCGTCGCCCGAATCGCTTCAACCGTCGTGTCATTACGGTGGAGTGCGCAATCGATCACGATCACGAGGTCGATCAGCCCGAAGTGTTCGGCCAGTTCGACGATGGTCCATTCGGCCGAGGCCATCGCGATCCCATTAATGGCCATTCGGTGGCCTGGCGGGATGTCGCAGCGTCGTACGAAGGCCCCTCTACGATTGTGGTGTGGCGCCTCACTCTGAGTGCAGGCCACGATCGGCGAATCAGGAATGAACGGCAACCACCAATTGCGTAGTTTTGCGCTCGTGATGTGGGTGAAGACGACGTCCGGCGCAAGGACGAGCTGAACCGCGCGACAAATGGCGTCGAGGCTGGCGGCATCTTCTCGTGTTATCGACACTCCGTCGACGGGATGAGCCAACGAGCTGTGCCGAAGCCGGTCCGGAGTCAGGCCGTGGGCGGCCGCTTCGCGATGAAGAATGGGTTCCATACGGCACTGTCATCGGCGATCGTGGCCCGCCACCAGTGCCACCAGCCAACCTGTGGAAAAGCGAACTCGTCCACAGGCCGTCGAGTGGCGCAGATTTGTCGTCGAGTGGCGCAAGTTCGGGGTTTGCGATGCCAAAAAGTCCCGGATCTGCGCCACTCGCGGGGCCGGGCGGTCGCGGGGTCGGGCACTCGCGGGGCTATTCGGGGCGGGGGCTATTCGGTTGATATGGCGTTGAGGACGTTGAGTTTGGCGGCTCTTCTCGCGGGCAACACCGCTGCCAACACTCCGACCAGGGCCGAGACCAGCACGAAGATCAGCAGCCGGAACCACGGCACGGCAAGGTCGGTGATGCCCTGATCGCTGGCGGACCGTTGGAGCACCACGCCGAACACAATGCCCATCACCACGCCGAGGAGCGCACCGAGGACGGCGATCGCAATCGCCTCCAGGCGCACCATGCGACGGAGTTGCCGGCGACTCAGACCGACGGCACGCAACAACCCGACTTCGCGCGTCCTTTCGATCACGCTGAGCGCCAGGGTGTTGATGATGCCGAGCACGGCGATGACGATCGCCAAACCCAGGAGCGCATAAATCAAATACAGCAACTGGTTAACCTGGGAGCGCTGGGACTCGGCAAAGTCCTTCTGGTTCTGGACCGTGACCGTCGGGAACGGCTTGGTCACCGCTTCGATGCGTTTGCCGAGTTCGATCTTGTCCACACCGGGTGCGGCATTGACGCTGATTCCCGAGTCGGCGCGCTTCAATTTGGCGTCCGTCACGGTGGAGAAAGGGATCATTGCCGAGCCGACGACATAGGTGGTCTGATAAATGCCGGTGACCTTGGCCGGGAGATTGCCGGAGGCGAATTGGAGCATCACCGTGTCGCCGATCTTGGCGCCGTATTTGAACGCCACGTCTTCGTTGAGGGCGATCTCTCCGGCGCCGAGACTCTTGGAACCTTTGACGTACTTGAGCGTGAAGATGGAGTTGAGGGATGCACTGTCGACCGCGGTGGCATAAACGGACGAACCCTTGATCCTGAAGGCCGTCGTCTGCATGGCCGAGAGTTGACCAACGCCACCAATCTTCGCGATCTGTTCGCCGATCGTTGCCGAGAACGGTTGGCCAATGGCGTTGGAGATCAGGTAGTCGGTCGTGAACTGCTTCTTGACGCCGACGTCGATCGACTTGTTGATCGACGCACCGAGCACCGACATCGTCGTCACGAGGGCGAGGCCGATCATGAGCGCCGAGGCAGTCGCAGCCGTGCGGCGCGGATTGCGCAAGGAGTTCTGCGTCGCGAGATTGCCGACCGTTCCGTATGCCTTGCGGTAACCGACGCCGAGTAGACGCAGCACAGGTCGACCGAGGACCGGACTGAGCAGGGCAACACCGATGAGGACGCCGAGGATGCCGCCACCGACCATCGTCGTCGTCGTATTTGTCTCGAAGCTGCCGAAGAGCCCGATGCCGAGGAGCGCCGCGCCGGTCGCGACCAACGCCGAGCCGGCGATGACGCGGCGGTGAATCGAGCTTTCGGGCAGCGCGATGTCATCACGCATGGCCTGAACCGGAGCGATCTTGGCGGCGCGACGGGCCGGCAGATAGGCCGCAAACAGTGTCACCAGAATCCCGACGGCATAGGCGACGATGGCCGTACGGGTTTGGAACACGAGCGGCGAACCGGACAGGTCAAGGCCGAAATTGGCAAACAGTGCTTTGAGTCCGGCCGCGAGACCGAAGCCGGCCAACAGGCCGAGGGTCGAACCGATCAGACCCACGACAAATGCTTCGATCAGCACTGCGCGGGTGACCTGGCGGCGGGAAGCGCCGAGTGCCCGCAGGAGGGCCAGCTCGCGACTGCGTTGGGCGACCAGGATCGAAAACGTGTTGATGATCAGGAATGTGCCAACGACCAGGGCGATCGCGGCGAAGACCAGCAAGAAGGTGTTGAGAAATCCCAGCACGGTGTCAACAATGCTTTTGACCTCACTGGCGATCCTGTCGCCGGTCACCGCCACAAGTCCCGCGGGGAGCAATTTCTGGGCGGAGGCGGCAAGCTGTTTCTGACTCACGCCGGGTTTGGCCGTGAGGCCGACGCTCGTAAAGGCGTCCTTGCCGCCCAGGAAAATGTCTTGCGCGGTCTTGGTGTCAAAGAAAACCAAGGTCGCGCCGGCCAGGCCACCGCCGGCGAAATCGGCGAATCCAACAAGTTTAGCCTTGATCTGCGGGTTCTCGCCCGCGGTCACCATCATGACGGTGTCACCGAGTTTGTAATGAGCCATGTCGGCAGATCGCTTGTCAATCGCGACCTCGCCGGAGTTCTGGGGGGCCCGCCCCTTCTTGAAGCCAACCATCTTGTCGCCGTTGACGTTGGGCGCGCCGGTGTAGTTGAACGCCAGCGTTGGCGCACCCCTGCCTCCGAGCAATTTGCCGTCCTTGCGAAGGACGAACAGGCCCATCCCTTCGACCGAACCGTCGGCACGCGCGGCGCCAGGGGTCTTGGCGAGTGCGGCGACCGTCGCGGCCGGGATCGTCCGGCTGTCGAGGTTCAACGACGACTCAACCGATCCGGCATTGGCGCCTGCGAGTCGCACGGACGCATCGGTCAGGGAGCCCTGGATGATGTTGTCGAAACTCTTGCCCATCGTGTCGGTGAAGACGAACGATCCCGACACGAAGGCGACGCCCAATACAATTGCGAAGGCGCTGAGGAACAACCTCACCTTGCGGGCCAGGAGGTTTCGCAACGTGACGCGAAGCATCAGCCCACCCGGGAGATGCGGGTCTGCAACGCCGTCATGCGGGCGAGGATTGTCTCGGGGGTCGGATTGCGCATTTCGTCGACGACCTTGCCGTCGGCGAGGAACACGACGCGATCCGTGTAGGACGCGGCGATCGGGTCGTGGGTGACCATCACGACCGTCTGGCTGAATTCACTCACGCTGCGACGCAGGAACCCCAGGACTTCGGCGCCCGAGGTCGAATCGAGGTTGCCGGTCGGTTCGTCGGCGAACACAATCGAGGGCCGACTCACGAGTGCACGTGCACAGGCGACGCGTTGCTGCTGGCCGCCGGACATCTCATTGGGCCGGTGGTCGAGCCGGTCGCGCAGCCCGATGGTGTCGATGACCGTGTCGTACCACGCGGAGTCGGGCTTGACGCCGGCAATCGACAAGGGAAGCAGGATGTTTTCCTCCGCTGTCAGTGTCGGCACGAGATTGAACGCCTGAAACACGAAGCCAATCTTGTCGCGCCGCAACTGCGTGAGCGCCTTGTCCTTCATTGAGGACAGTTCGATCTCGCCGACGAAAACCTTGCCGCTCGACGCCGTGTCGAGCGCGGCCAGGCAGTGCATCAGTGTCGACTTGCCCGATCCCGAGGGGCCCATGACAGCGGTGAATTCACCCTGGAGCATCTCAATAGTCACGCCGTCGAGTGCATGGACGGTGGCGTCATCCTTGCCGTAGACCTTCGTGAGGTCAACAGCACGGGCGGCGACAGCGCGCTTGGGTCGCGAAAGTTCGGTCATTGTCGTTCCTGTGAGAGTCATCGAGCGGCTGAGTACGCCTGCAGGCGTTAGGAACAATCTATCGACAACGGCCGTCAACCCGCATTTGGAATGCACCTGATCCAACCCTGGCATCCGTGCTGGGCAATCGGGGATAGATTTCCGACGTGCAAGATTTTGAAATCGTGTCTCTCGTCGTGTCGCCGTTGCATCGCTATGAGGGCAGGCCCGCCAACGGACCCGCCGCATATCCCGGAGTCGAAGAGGTCGACTCGGCCGTGATTCGTGCGCACAAGGGTCTGCTCGGCGATCGCTACTTCGGTACAAAGTTCACGTTTGCCTCGGTGACGATTATCAGCGAGGAGGCGATCCTGGAGCTCGAGGGCACGCTGGGCGTCGGTCCCTTCGATCCGGTGCTGGCGCGACGCAACATCGTGACCCGCGGCCTCGACGTCGACGCCCTCGCCCGTACGACGTTCACGATCAATGCCGGTCATGGGCCGATCGAGTTTCGTTCGATGACTCCGGCGAACCCTTGCGCGTGGATGAATGAAGTGTTCGCGCCGGGCGCTCATCAGGCTCTTCGCGGCCACGGCGGCATCCGCTCCGAACCGCTGGCGTCGGGAATCCTCCGGGTCGGACCGGCGACGATCACCGACATCGTGCCGATTCCGCCCGAGGAATTCCGCCGCCAGGTTTTGATGTGACCTGCCAGTCCGCGACGGTCTGAAACCGCGAACTCAGGCGTCTGAAGAGGCGGCCCAGATATTGACGCCGGCCTCCCCGGCGAAACGGTCGATTTCGGACAGCTCGTCGGCGGTGAAATCTGTCTTCTGCGCCGCGGCGAGGTTCTCGTCGAGCTGCGACACCGAGGAGACACCGATCAGCGCGGACGTCACGCCGCCCGGCCGAAGCACCCAAGACAACGCCATCTGCGCGAGGGTCTGGCCGCGGCCCTTCGCGATTCCGGCGAGTCCGCGGAGACGTTGGCGGTTGTCGTCGCTGGCCATCGAGGCGTCGAACGACCCGCGGTCCTGCGAGCGTGCAGGGTTGGCACTCTCCACGTAGCGGTCGGAGAGAAGCCCTTGCGCGAGGACCGTGAAGGCGATCGAGCCGAGCCCGTTCTCCTCGAGGGCGTCAAGCAGCCCTTCTTCGACCCAGCGGTTGAGCATCGAGTAGGACGGCTGATGGATGACGATTGGCGTGCCGAGTTGCTTGGCAATAGCTACCGCCTCGACCGTGCGCTCCGGGGAGTACGACGAGATGCCCGCATACAACGCCTTGCCCTGGCGCACAGCCGTGTCGAGGGCGCCGATCGTTTCTTCGAGTGGGGCGTTGGGGTCGACGCGGTGTGAATAGAAGATATCGACGTAGTCGACGCTCATCCGCTCCAGCGAGGCGTCAAGGCTAGCCAAGAGATATTTGCGCGAGCCACGATCGCCGTAGGGCCCGGGCCACATGTCGTATCCCGCCTTGGTCGACAGGATCAGCTCGTCGCGGTAAGGCCTGAAATCCGTCCGCATCATCCGGCCGAAGTTCTCCTCCGCCGAGCCGTAGGGCGGGCCGTAATTGTTGGCGAGGTCGAAGTGGGTGATGCCGTTGTCGAAGGCGCGCCTCAGAATCTCGCGTTGGTTGTCGAACGGGAAATTGTCACCGAAGTTCCACCACAGGCCCACCGACAGCGGCGGGAGCAACAAACCCGTACGCCCGACCCGCCGGTAGTCCCAATGGGTATATCGGTCCTCCGCGGCGACGTACGGTCGGTGCAACTCGGGGACGGACGCGGCGAAGGAAGCGTAGTCACTCATGCGTCCACGCTAGCCGCAATCGGAAGCGGAGCAAACCGCCCAAGGGTCTTCTCGCGCTCTCTTCGCGGGCCCGCCAGCGACCTGGAATCGTCAATGTCCCGTTCGTGTTTCGTCGCGGTACTTCGCGAACGTAGCGTTAGGCTTGGACGCGTCGGTTCTATGAGAGGCGTCGGCGTGGACACACATGTGCTGGTCCTCAACGCAAGTTATGAGCCTTTGCAGCGGGTCTCCATGCGCCACGCCATCAAAATGCTCGTGCGCGAAGTCGCAGTCATCGAGGAAGCATCCGATGGCAACTTCGGCCCGTTTCGGGTCCCCAAGGTTTTGCGGCTCGTGCGCTATGTCGTCATGAAGTGGGCGCACCGCCGGCACATCTGCACGAAGTCGGCAATCAAGCTGCGGGACAAAATGTGCGCGTATTGCGGCGGTCATGCCGAAACCGTCGACCACATCGTCCCGCGCAGCCGCGGTGGCACCTTGACGTGGGAAAATGCGGTCGCCGCCTGCATGAAATGCAATCACCGCAAGGCCAATCGCACGCCGTCCGAAGCGGGGATGAAGTTACTGCTGACGCCGATCGCGCCGAAATTCATGGCGTTGCACTAGGCCGTCACCGAGATTTGGCCGCTGAAGCACCTCGAATTGCCAAATTTTGCCGTTTTGAGTTGCCATACCGGCCAAATCTTGGGGCTGGTTGATGTCAGAGCCCGACGGATTCGTAGATGTCCTCAAGGGCGTCGAGGTAGGCGCCCTCGTCCTTTCCGGCCTTCGACTCGGCATCCCGGGCCTTACCCAGAACCTCGGCGGCGACCTCGTCGTACAGTCGATTCCACCTGGCGGCATCGATCTGCCAATAGCCACACGTGCAGAAATCAGACTGCGGCCAACCGAGTTCACGGCGTAGAAAACGGCGGACCGCCCGGCTGGCCCGCGCCTCGCCGGCCAGCCAGACATAGCGATCCGACGTAGGCAGATCCGCACCCGTCACCGCGAGGGTGAGTGCAGAGGTGATGTCGCTCTCGGCGGCGACGACTTTCCACGTCACGGAGACATCTGCCGGACTCGGCAACGCAATCTCATCGGCGGCGTCAAGTACGACGACGGTCGCCTCGACGCGTTGACCAGTTTGCAATCCGCGCAGGATGCGGGCAAGTGCAGGGACGCCGGTCAGATCGGACACGAGCAATTGCCAGCCGACCCCGTCGGGAGCGGCATACAGGCCCTGCGGTTCAATCAGTCCGACCTCATCGCCGGGCCTGCAGTCCAGCGCCCAAGAGGAACCGACGCCATAGTCGTGCAGAACGATATCGAGATCGAGCTCGACCTCGCCGTCGATGACGCGATAGTCCGACAGGGTGTAGACCCGCTGTTCGGGCTCGACGACACCTTCGGGAAACGTCACAATCCAGTCGTCGGAGATCTCAGGCAGGACGAGCGCTTGACCGTGCGGCGCGATCATCACGCGCACATATTCATCGGCAATGCCCGTCGTCGCGTAGTCGGTAATCCCGCCGAGCGTCACGCTGATCAGATGAGGCGAGAGCAGAGTCTTCTTCACTACCTTCGCGCGAAACGTGCGCACCATTGCTCCTTGATCGATTCCAGTCGGGTAAGGAACGCTAGCCGCAGTCTCCAAAGAGTCGACCGGTGGATTCGGGTGCGAAGCCTCGGCATTGATAACCTCAAGGTGTGACCTCCGCTCTCATCGTCAAGACCATCAGCGCTTCTGAGCACCTTGACTACGTGCGGAGTTGCTCCTCGGCGAGTTTCCTCCAAACACCGGCCTGGGTCACCGTCAAGAACGAGTGGAAAGGTGAGTCGATCGGCTGGTTCCGCGAGGGCAACCTCGTCGGCGTCGGCCTCGTGCTTTACCGCCAGATGCCCAGACTCAAGCGTTATCTCGCCTATCTTCCTGAAGGCCCCGTCATCGAGTGGCGATGCGAAAACCTCGGCGACTGGCTCACCCCGATGACAGAACACCTTGCCGGTCGGGGCGCGTTCGGCATCCGTATGGGGCCGCCGGTCGTCGCCCGTCGCTGGCAGTCCTCGACGATCAAGCAGGCGATTGCCGACGAAGCACTGCATAAACTCACCGACGTCCCAGCGGACTTCAATGACGAGGCCGCCCTCGAGGTCCGCGGCCGGCTCGAAGGCCTGGGCTGGAAGGAAATCCCGACTGAAGGCGGTTTCTCCGCAGGCCAACCCAAATTCAACTTCTGGGTCCCGCTGGCCGGTCGCACGGAGGCGCAGGTGCTCGCCGGCATGAACCAGTTGTGGCGGCGCAACATCAAGAAAGCGGCCAAACTCGGCGTCACGGTTACGACCGGCGGCCGGAACGAACTCGCCGGGTTCCATCGCGTCTATGTCGAGACGGCCGGACGCGATCACTTCACGCCGCGCCCACTCTCCTATTTCGAGCGCATGTATGACGCCCTCAGCGCCGAAGACCCCGATCGGATCAAGCTCTACCTCGCTCACCACGAAGGCGAACTTGTCGCCGCAACCACGATGGTCCAGGTCGGCACCCACGCCTGGTATTCCTATGGCGCGTCCACGTCGGCCAAACGCGAAGTCCGCGGATCGAACGCCATCCAATGGCGGATGATGCGCGACGCGCTGGCCGCGGGAGCTGCCGTCTATGACATGCGAGGAATCACCGACACCCTCGACCCCGCGGACCCGCATGTCGGACTCATTCAGTTCAAGGTCGGCACCGGCGGCGAGGCGGTCGAATACCTCGGCGAGTGGGATCTGCCCATCAAACGGGCCCTCTATTTCGGCTTCATCACCTATATGAGGAGACGAGGATGATCCGCAGCATGCCCGTTGCACCTGCGCCGAACCTTTTGAGCCTGCCCGGCATGCTTCGGGATCTTCCGAGCGACGAGTGCGCCGCCGCAGGTGCCTATATGAGGAGACGATAGGAATGCCCTTCGCACTCCACGTCAATGCCGAACGCTGGCATCGCCACCTCCGCACGTTTGCCCAAGCGACAACCGGGCTGGTGCCGGTCATTAAGGGCAACGGCTACGGTTTCGGCCGCGACCTCCTGGCAGCCGAAGTCGGCGATCTCGGCCTCGACATGATCACCGTCGGCACCTACCCCGAAGTGCCCGGCGCCCTGGACGCCTTCGCTGGAGACGTCATGGTGCTGACACCGTGGCGCCCTTTTTTCACCGACGTGACGTATGACGCCCGGGTTATCCATACCGTCGGACGTATCGCGGACGTCGAAGCACTCGCCGCCGCACCGACCGGCACACGAGTCGTGGTCGAAGGCGAAACGTCCATGTCACGCCACGGCTTCGACCGCCACGAACTCGCGGCCGCCGTCCAGGCTCTTGGCACGCTGGAGGTCGCCGGTTTCGCGATCCACCTGCCACTGGCCGGGCTCGGCAATAACCTCGATGAGGCGCAAAGCTGGGCCGCCGTCCTGGAGACCTCTCAACTCGAGACGACGACGATGTTTGTGTCCCACCTGACCCCGGGGGAATACGCGGTGTTGCGCGAACTCCGGCCGAACCTCACGATCCGGCCCCGCATCGGCACGTCATTGTGGCTCGGCGATCTCGGCGCCATCAGGGCCCGCGCCACCGTGCTGGACATCCACAACGTCGGCCGGGGCGAACGCATCGGCTATCGGCAACGCCCGATGCCGCGCGACGGTTATCTGTTGATCGTCGCCGGTGGCACGAGTCACGGCATCGGTCTCGAGGCGCCCAAGACCGCATCGGGAATCGTCCAACGCGGCAAGTCGGTCGCCAGAGGCGGACTCGAAGCCGCGGGCTTCGCCTTGTCTCCGTTCACCATCGACGGCAAACAGCGGTGGTTCGCCGAGCCACCGCACATGCAAGTCAGCATGCTGTTCCTGCCGGCGTCGGCCGATCCACCCGCGGTCGGCGACTGGATCGACGTCGCAGTGCGATATACGACCGTAACATTCGACTCGGTCGATTTGCTGTAGGGCCGGGACCCCCGACCCGAGAGCTCGCCCGAAGCCCAACTGACACCTTCGGGCGGCCGCTCTCCAGCCAGTCGGATCCTTATGGACCTGTGGTGGCGCATTCGTCGAGAGGCGTCTTAGGATCGTCCACACACGGCTTCGGCGTCGTCGGCGTCGGGGTCGTCGGGGTCGGCGTAGGTGTCGGCGTAGGTGTCGGCGTGGGCGTAGGCGTCGGCGTTGGTGTGGGCTTCGGCTTGTCGACGCAAGCGGTTCTGCTGCCATTCAACATCTGACTCGAGCCACATGTGGGCGGCGGCGGCTTATAGATCGTGCCCTTGCTCGACTTGAGGTTGGCGGCCGGCGGGAACGATCCGCAGTCCGAACCCTGCAACGCCGCGTCCATGTAGTTGCGGAAAGTCATCGCCGGGTAGGTGCCGCCAAAGAACGGCTGTAAATAGCCGTCAAGTTGTTCGTTGCCTTTGCCGCGGTTGTACATCACGGCGGTGGCGAGTTTGGGGGTGAATCCCACGAACCATGACGATGAGACGTGCTGATTGTTCGGGTCTTCACCGGCCGTCGCCGTGCCGGTCTTGCCGGCAGTCGGGCAGATCGTCTTGCCATTGCTGCCGGTGCCTGCGGCACCGCTGTTGACGGCTCCTGCCAGTGCGGAGATGGTGTCGGCCGCGACGTCCGCCGGGATGGTCTGCTCAGTCTTCTTCTCGTGCTTGTAGAGCGACGTCTTCTGGTTGTCGTCGACTTCCTGGACGATGTACCAATCGGCCTTCTTGCCGCCTGCGGCGATTGTCGCGTAGCCATTGGCCATGTCGATCGGCGGCACGCGCGCATAGCCAAGCGGGGTCGCGAGCACGGGCTTGATCTCGGAGGTCACTGACGAGGGAATTCCCGCCTCCTGCGCAGCCTTGAGCACCTTTTCGCCACCTGCGGGGTTGCCACCCATTTGTTCGACGAGGTCGACATAGGCTGTGTTGATCGACTTCTGGGTGGCCCGTAGCAGCGACACCCGGCCGAACGATGCGCCTCCGCTGTCGCCCTGGTTCTCGATCCTGGCGTCACCAATGGTCAGCGGCGAGTTGCCGTTGAGTTCGGTCTTGAGGCTGTAGCCGTCATTGAGCGCCGCGACGAGCGCGAACGCCTTGAAGGTCGAGCCCGGCTGCACGCCTAGCGTCGCCCAGTTGAGTTGGCTCTTGAGGTAGTCAGAACCGCCATACATGGCACGGACCGCACCGCTGCCAGGCTGGACCGACACGAGCGCAGTATGCAAACTCTTGAGGCCGTCCGGCTGCACGGCCTTGACTGCTGCGACGGCTGCCTTCTGCTTTTTGTAGTCGAACGTTGTGACGATGCGAAGTCCGCTGCCATTGATTTGGGAATCGGTGAACTCGAGGGCATTCATTTGCTTCTCGACCGTGTTGAGCAAGAATCCCTTCGTGCCGCCGTAGCGGTCGGAGGTGGTCTTCTTGTCGAACTTGGGCAACTTGTCGCGGTATTTGGCGAGCTGGGCACTGTCGATCGAACCGGCTTTCGCCATCCCGTCGAGCACATAGTTGTAACGCTGAACGATACGATCCGGGCCGCCTTCGGAATACGGGTCGTAATACGAGGGGCTGTTGATGATCGTCGCCAGGACTGCGGACTCGGGAACTGTGAGTTTTGAGGCCGAATGACCGAAATACGTCTGCGCGGCCACTTCGACGCCGTAAGCGCCGTTGCCGAAGTAAATGGTGTTGAGGTAATCCTCGAGGATCTCGGACTTCGAAAGCTGATTGTGGATTTTGATTGAGAGGATGGCTTCCTTGACCTTGCGAGTGATCGTCCGTTCCTGCGTCAGGTAGAGAACCTTGACGTACTGCTGGGTGATGGTCGAGGCACCTTCGGTCGAGCTGCTCGTCGCATTGTTTCGCGCTGCGCGCAGGATGCCCTTGATGTCGATCCCGCGGTTCGTATAGAACGAGCGGTCCTCGGCGGCGACGACGGCGGCCTGCATCGAGGCCGGGATCTTGTCAATGCTGACGTTTTGGCGGTCCTGAGTGGAGAAACTGCCGATTTTGTGTGTGCCATCGGAGTAATAGACATTGGTTGTCTGCGTCTGAAAATCAGCGTTGGCGTCGGGTATATCGATGAGGCTGTAAAGCGCGAAAAATGCCGCAGCACCCGCCACGATCCCGGCGACGCCGAGCAAAAGAATCCAGCGCAGGGCGCTCCGCCAAAACGGCAGATTGCGGCCACTGACCTTGCGGGCAAATCTTGAAATCACGCTCACGCGCAGTCTCTCTCACTTCTCGATGAACTTGGCGGACTCCCATGGACAGCGGGGACATTCCACGCGGCGAAACCTTCCGCCGTCGACCAAGTGTGCCGAACTAATCAAAAAATTCGTTAATTGACCCCCGGGCGTGTTCCGAATCACCTTACCGGCGTAGATGCAATTACTATCAATTCGATGTATCGTGCCGATATATCCAAATGTGAATTTGGGCAAATCAAACTGACAGGCAAGTCATGTCGAAACGCGGCGCAGCGCTCGAGCTCGCAGTCCTCGGACTGCTGCACGACGCGCCCATGCACGGGTATGAACTGCGCAAGCAGCTCAATTCCCTGCTGGGTTGGGGTCGCGTGTTGTCATACGGAACGCTTTATCCCTGCCTGAAAGCACTCGGCAAGGCCGGCTACATCGTGGCTACCGAGCAAAAAGACGTCCCGGCCCGTGGACGACGCGCACGTATCGTCTACAAACTGACTGCCGAAGGCAAAGAGCGTTTTACTCAGAGCCTGGAGGAGTCCGGACCTGCCAGCTGGGACGACGACAACTTCGGTATCCGGTTCGCCTTTTTCGCGCGTACCGCGTCGCCGACCAGGGTAAGAATCCTCGAAGGCCGGCGCAGCCGGCTGGAAGACCGCCTCGAAAGCGTGCGTCTTTCGGCACAGCGCGGGCGTGAGCGGGTCGATGCCTACACCCTGGAACTTCAGCGTCACGGTCTCGAATCGGTCGAACGCGAAGTGGGCTGGCTCACCGAACTGATCGAACGCGAACGCTCCGGTGGCTATCAGGACCCACCGGAAGACACATCAAAGCCAGACACATCAAAGCCAGATTCATCAAAATAACTGATGACAACTCAAATGGAGGAGAACCCATGGGTTCAATACGGGTAGCAATTATTGGCGTCGGCAACTGCGCCACGTCACTGATCCAAGGTGTCGAGTTCTATAAGGACGCCGACCCCGACGGCACTGTCCCCGGACTCATGCACGTTCAGTTCGGCGAATACCACGTCAACGACGTCGAATTCGTCGCCGCTTTCGACGTCGATGCCAAGAAGGTCGGCTTCGACCTCTCCGAGGCAACGCAGGCGAGCGAAAACAACACCATCAAGATCGCCGACGTTCCCCCGACGGGCATCATCGTCCAGCGCGGACACACTCTCGACGGCCTCGGCAAGTACTACCGCGAAACAATCGAAGAAGCCGACGGCGACGGCGTCGACATCGTCCAGGTCCTCAAGGACACCAAGGCCGACGTCCTCGTTTCCTACCTTCCGGTGGGTTCTGAACAGGCCGACAAGTACTACGCCCAGTGCGCCATCGACGCCAAGGTTGCCTTCGTCAACGCGCTCCCCGTGTTCATCGCTTCGGACCCCGTGTGGGCCAAGAAGTTCGAAGACGCCGGCGTCCCGATCATCGGCGACGACATCAAGAGCCAGGTCGGCGCAACCATCACGCACCGTGTCATGGCCAAGTTGTTCGAAGACCGCGGCGTGGTGCTCGACCGCACTTACCAGCTCAACGTCGGCGGCAACATGGACTTCAAGAACATGCTCGCGCGTGACCGTCTTGAGTCCAAGAAGATCTCCAAGACGCAGTCCGTGACGTCGAACCTCAAACACGATCTCGGTGCGAAGAACGTCCACATCGGTCCCAGCGACTACGTCCAGTGGCTCGATGACCGCAAGTGGGCGTATGTCCGCCTCGAGGGCCGCGCCTTCGGCAACGTTCCACTGAATCTCGAATACAAACTCGAAGTCTGGGACTCGCCCAACTCGGCCGGCATCATCATCGATGCCATCCGCGCGGCGAAGATCGCCAAGGACCGCGGCATCGGCGGCGCACTGCTGTCGGCCTCGTCCTACCTGATGAAGTCGCCCCCGGAGCAGCGTCCCGACGACCTCGGTCGCGAAAGCCTCGAGGCCTACATCCGCGGTGACGTGGAACGCTAGGGATTACGCAGGCTGCAAAGCGGCTTGCCGCGGTGACGTGGAACGCTGAGAAGTAGCCTCATCAACTCGTTGAGCCTTACGCTTTGGCCCCCGATCCTCGGAATTCAGGGCCAAACCGTAAGGCTCACGGTGTTTTGGAGGACGGGTGCCAAGCCCTGAGTGCGGTCGCCGCGTCGTCTTCGCTCATCGGGCCGTTCTCCAGTCGCAATTCGAGCAGGAACTTGTAGGCCTTGCCGATCTCCGGTCCCGGAGCCACGCCAAGGATTTTCATGATCTGGTTGCCGTCGAGATCGGGCCTGATCGACTGAAGTTCCTCCTGCTCCTCGAGGACGGCGATGCGCGCCTCGAGAGCGTCATACGTGCGTTGGAGGCGGTTTGCCTTTTTCTGATTTCGAGTCGTGGAATCGGCCCGGGTGAGGATGTGAAGGCGGTCGATTTGGCTGCCGGCGTCACGGACGTAGCGCCGCACCGCCGAATCGGTCCATTCGCCCGTTCCATAACCGTGGAACCGCAAATGCAGTTCGACGAGCGTGGCAACCTGGTCGATCTCGTCGTTGCTGTAGCGCATGGTCCGCATACGTTTGCGCACCAGCTTGGCGCCGACGACGTCGTGGTGGTGGAACGTCACGAGCCCGCCGTCCACAAAACGCCTCGTTTTGGGTTTGCCGATGTCGTGCAGCAGCGCGGAGAGGCGCATCACCAGATCCGGCGCGTCACCGAGTCGATGCTCAAGAGCCATTGCCTGCTCGAGGACTATGAGGGAATGTTCATAGACATCCTTGTGGCGGTGATGTTCGTCGCGCTCGAGGATGAGCGCCGGCAATTCGGGTATGACGCGTTCGGCGAGACCGGTCGACACGAGGAGTCGCAAGCCGACGCTGGGCTGCGTGCTCATCAGTACCTTGTTGAATTCGTCGCGGATGCGCTCGGCCGACACGATGGAAATACGGTCGGCCATACGCGTCATCGCCTCGACCACGTCATCGGCAGCGCGGAAGTCGAGCTGGGCGGCGAAACGGGCTGCACGCATCATCCGCAAGGGGTCGTCGCCGAAGGACTGCTCGGCCGTCACCGGTGTGCGAAGAAGTGCGGCGGTGAGATCGTCGAGACCGCCGAACGGATCGACGAATTCGCGGCCCGGGATCCGGATCGCCATCGCGTTGACCGCGAAGTCGCGCCGCGACAAATCACCCTCGAGCGAGTCGCCGAATTTCACCTCGGGTTTGCGGGACTCGGGGTCGTAGGTATCGCTGCGGTAAGTCGTGATCTCGAACTGGGCGTCGTCCTTGTGGAGACCGATCGTGCCGAATTCGCGTCCCATGTCCCACAAGGCATCCGCCCACGACGAGACAAGTGTTTCGACTTGCTCGGGGGTGGCCGACGTGGCGAAGTCCCAGTCATTGCCGGGCCGGCCGAGCAACGCATCGCGGACAGGTCCGCCGACAAGGGCCAATTCGTGACCGGCCGCCTCAAAAAGCATGCCGAGGTCATCGAGAGCCGGAACCTTGTCGAAGAGCCCGTCGATCAGTGCCTTTTGGTCGGCGGACAGGGAGGGCATGGGCACGAGGCCATACTCTACGCGTCATGACCTGCCGGGCTCGTGACTGTACGGCCACTAACATGGCTGGGTGAGCACCTACCGACGTCGACTCTTGCCGGCGCTCCTGGCGATGGTTCTCGTGATGCTCGGTCTGGCCTGGTTCCCCGCCGCGGCGGCAACTATCAAACCCGAGTTCTCGGTGCGGATCAGTGCCCTCACTCCCGCCCAGTTCAAGCCCGGATCGACCGTCACCATGTCCGGAACGGTCACCAACAACAACTTAAGCGCCTGGACCAACGTTCAGGCCTATCTCGTGATGGCGCGCGCCCCATATACGTCACGCAGTCAACTCGATGACGCAATCTCCAGTTCGACGACATACACGGGCGAACGCATAGTCGACCTCGACGCCATTGACATGATGGGCGACCTCCCGGCCGGTCAGACCCGGCCGTTCACGGTGACGGTCCCGTATGAACTTCTCCGAGTCTCCGGCGCCGCCGGCGTGTATCCCGTCGGAGTCCAAATCCTCGGGACAGACGCTGCCGGAAACCGCTCGAACGATGCCATCGCCCGGGCCACAACATTCCTTCCCATGCTCTCCAGCGCGCCGAAAGACAAAATTGCGGCCTCCATCGGCTGGCCCTTCCTGATGCCCGACTACCGCGGTTCAGACGGCAACTATGTGAACCCCGCCAAACTCCTCGCCTCGATCGGCACCGGCGGGCAACTGCGCAATCTGCTCGACCTTGCAAGGTCCCTGTCGAGCAATCAATCCACGGTCATCGTCGACCCCGCCTTGCTCGTCGGCGTCGATGATCTCGCCAACCGGCGCCACATTGCCAAGACCGTCAAGGTCTCGGACGTTCAGGTGGCCGCGGCCACCAGTTTTCTCGACGAATTGTTGACTCTTGCGCGTAACGGCAGTTGCTGGATCGTCGGCTTCGACCGCCCGGACGTACTCGCGCTCGAACAAAACGCCGATCTCGCACCCGCACTCCGGGCAGCCGTCGACAAGTCGACCACGGCGTCGCTCGACAAGTATGGGCTCATCGGCCGGCGTATCACCTGGCCGACACGTCTCGGTGTCACGCCGGAGTTGCTGAAATCTGTGCGCGGACCCGGCGACCAACCCGTCATCGTCAATGCCAATGATGTCAACGGGTGGAGCCGGCGTGACGGCTCGCTGGTCCAATATCAGACCGACGGCGGACCCGTGCCCCTGCTCATCGACGACGCGATCGACGAGGGATTGCCCGGCCAGGAATCGGTTGTGTCCCTGCGCCAGCGCATCATGAGCGAGTCTGCACTTGCCGTCCTCCTGAGGGCGATCGACCCGTCGGCGAAAACCGACGCTGTCGCCCTTGTCGATTCCAATTGGGATCCCGGCGCCGACTGGGCGGCCGGCAAACTTTCGGTTGCGTTCCGATCACCTTGGATCTCCGGTGCCAGCCTTGACACGTTGTTGACCAGTCCGCTGGGCGCCTTCGAGGGATCGTTTCCGGCGACCGCCGAAGCCTCAGCGCTGTCGCGCGCCCAACTGACCGCCGCCGCCAGGATCCGGTCCCAAGCGCAGTCGTTGAACTCGATCCTGGCCGACAAATCGGCCAGCCAGGTGCGATACGACCAAGACACAGCCCGTGCGACCAGTGTCCGATGGCGCAAAAATCGAGCGACAGGCCTCGCCATCGCGCGCTCGGCGGCTTCACGCGCCGAAAAGGAGTTGGCCAAAATCGCCATCGAAGGCCCGCAATCGGTGACGCTCTCCAGCTCCAGCGGCAAGTTTCCTCTGACCATCCGCAACGACTCCGGCGACGCGATCGAGGTGGGCGTTCGACTCGATTCGTCCAATCCGGCCCTGACCATTCCTGATATTTCGTCCACGGCGATCGATGCCGGGGAGCGTCATACACTCACCGTCAACGTCGACGTAGGAGAACAGAGTTCGACCTATTTATCCGCCCAGATGATCTCTTCCGACGGCAAGCCCGTCGGTTCTCCGGCCGTTTTCAGGGTTCGCTCCAGCGCAGTCGGCGCAGTGTTGTGGGTCGCGATTGGGCTCGCGGCGTTGCTCGTCGTTGTCGCGATGGTCCGCCGGTTCACCCAGCATCGCAGCGAGGAGGAGCCGGCATGAGCGACCGCCAGGATCTCGTCGCGGCCAGCAAGTGGATGGCGCTGGGCACGATTTTTTCGCGCCTCACCGGTTTCGTGAGGCTGTTGCTGCTGTTTGCCGTCATCGGCAAGTCGCTGAACGCCGACATCTTCAACAACGCCAACACTGTCCCCAACGCCCTCTACATTCTCGTCGCGGGCGGCATCTTCAATGTCGTTCTCGTGCCTCAACTCGTCCGTGCAATGAAGAACGACCCGGACGGGGGCGACGCCTACGCCAACCGGGTCATAACCCTCGGCCTGCTTGTCCTCACTGCCGCAACGGTGATTCTCGTCCTCGCCGTACCCCTTTTGCTGCACGTGTTCTTCGATGGTGGCCTTTTCGACCCCGGCAATGAGCAGCAGCTCCAATCGGCCCAGTTGCTCATGTGGCTCTGTATGCCGCAGGTGTTCTTCTACGGCGCCTTCGTCCTCGTGGGTCAGGTCCTCAACGCTCGTGGTCGCTTCGGACCGATGATGTGGGCGCCGATCGTCAACAACATCGCAGCCTGCGCCGTCCTCGGCGTTTATGCGATCGTGTTCGGCTACGCCGACGCCACCGACGGCTTCACCACCACACAGTCCCTTCTGCTCGGCCTTGGCTCCACGGCCGCCATTGCGCTCCAGGCGCTTGTCCTGGTGCCCTATCTGCGACGGGCCGGTTTCCGTTTTCGTGCCCGTTTCGACTTCCGTGGCGTAGGCCTGAGCCACACTTTCTCGCTCGGTGTCTGGACGCTTCTGTTCATCGTCGTGAATCAGATCGCCTTCATCGTCGTCAACCGGCTCGGCAATCGCGCCACCCTGGAGGGAGCTGCCGACGGCAAGGAAGCCGCGGGCGCGGCGGTCTACGAACTCGGTTTCCTCGTCAGCCAGGTGCCGCACGGTGTCATCACCGTGTCGCTGGCGACGGCTATCATCCCGATGCTGTCTGCGCTCGCAGCCGACGACCGCTATGAACGCTTCAGACTCGAGCTCGGACGCACCCTCCGCGTCGTACTGGTCATCGTCGTCCCCCTCGCTGTCACCGTCGCCTGTCTTGGTCGACAGGCCGGAACGGTCGCCGGACTTGTCGGCTCACTCAAGGGCAACACCGAACTCATCGGTTACACCATTCAGGCTTTCGGGCTAGCGATGATCGCCTTCCCTATCCACTATTTGATGCTGCGCGGCTTTTATGCGAATGAAAACACTCGTACGCCGTTCTTCATCCAGACCGTCATCGCCGCGGTCAATATCGCTGCCGCTGTTGTGCTCACATCGATGGTGCCGCCGGCCCGCGCGGCCATGATGCTCGCGTTGTCCTACGGCATCGCCTACGTCGTGGGATCAATACTGTCCGCGACGTTGCTGTCACGGTCCGTCGGCCCGCTATTCGACCGCGAAATGTTCGTCTTTGGCGGCAAACTCGCCCTTGCCGCAGTCACCACAGCTGCCGTGATGCTGGGTGTGGCCTTCGGCCTCGATCAGGCGGGCCTCGACCAATCGCGGCCGGCCGGCGGTCTCCTTACGTTGTTCGTCGCAGGCGGGCTCGGTGCGCTCGCATACGTCGGCAGCGCCAAGGTTCTGGGTATGGACCAATTGGCCTACGTCGTCAGCACGCTTCTGCGCCGTCGCGCCGCCCCTCAATAGCCTTGCCCCCTCGCTAACATGGAGGCGCGGGGACAGCAGGAGGGGCATCAATGGGCGACAGGCGGCTTTTAGCCTCCGGAGATGTCCTTGCCGACCGCTACGAACTTCAGGATCTCGTCACCGAGAAACTGGGTTCATCGACGTGGCGCGCCCACGACAATGTCCTCAACCGCAATGTCGGCATCGAAATGTTGCCGAGTTCGGATCCCCGCGGCGACCACTTCCTTCAGGCCGCTCGCGAGTCCACCGCCGTCACCGACCCGCGTTTCCTTCGAGTTCTTGACCTGGTTGAGGCCGAAAAGGGCCATAACCTGATCATCCGCGAATGGGCCCGAGCCTTTCCGCTTGATCAACTTTTACTTCAGTCGCCGCTGCCCAATCGCCGGGCCGCCACCGTGGTCGCCGAAGTCGCCGAAGCGCTTGCCCACGCCCACGAAATGGGGGTCTATCACCGCCGGTTGACTCCGCACCACGTGCTTCTCAAGCAATCCGGGGCCGTCCGCGTCGTGGGTCTCGGCGTCGCGTCCGCGTTGTCTCCCATTGGCAGCCCCGAATCCGTGCAAGACCACGAGGCTTATGAACAATCCGATGTCGAGGCGCTGGGCAAAATGCTCTATGCCTGTCTCGTCAGCCGCTGGCCGGGGGCTCACACCGACGGCTTGCGCGCGGCGCCGACCGAACACGGCCGCTTGTTGCGGCCCCGCCAGGTCCGCGCCGGCGTTTCCAGAGATATCGACGCCGTGTGCGATCGTATCCTTGGCACTCCACCACGCAACCACGAGTCGCCCTTACGCACCGCGCTTGACATCGCCAACACGCTGAGGCTCGCCGGCGAGGACGAAACGATCCATGACGATCAGCCCAGTCTGGCCCGTCTGTCCTCGCCCGATCTGTTGCGACTCGACCCGGTCATCGTTCCGGCCGGTCCTCCGCCTGGCATGAATCCTCCACGACGCCGCCCTAAGGCCTTCGAGCCCTCTCCGCCAACGGCTTTCGAACGGCACAAACAACGCGCCATGCGTGCGACGAAGGGCGACCGGGCACTTATCCTGCTCGGCATCGTCGGGACGATCGCCCTGGTGACCGTCATTGCCTTCTTGGTCGGCCGTTCGAGCAACGTCGTACCCGGTCCCATCGATAATGCCTCACCGGTGCGACAACTCCCGATCGTTCAGGCCAACGACTTCGACCCCGAGGGTGCAGACAAGGCGGAGAGCCCTCAAGACGCCAAACTGACGATCGACGGCAACACGCGCACCGCTTGGAACACGTCCAGTTATTTCGGCAACCCGCGTATGGGCGGACTCAAGAGTGGAGTCGGCATCGTCGTTGACCTGGGCGGCCCCCGGGAGGTCAATTCGGTGCACGTTCGCTTTCGGGGTCGACCCACCAGTTTCGCTTTGTACGCCTCTGCGCCCGAAATCGAGGCCACGCCGAAGACATTGGCCTCGCTCCGGCGTATTGCGGTCGTCAGCAATTCCGGTTCCGATTCGATGGTGACCTTGCCCTCGGGAGTGCTGACCCGTCACATAGTGGTTTGGTTGACCAAGCTGCCCGAAGTTTCGGCAGGAACATTCCGGGGTGAAATCACCGAAATCGGCATTCGTGGCAAATCCTGAGGGAGACCGGTGGCACGCCACCGGGAGGAAATATCCGCACCCTAGAATTCGTTGAGAAAGTACAACGAGAGATCTTCCAAAGAGAGAACACCGCATGAGCGACAACGTACGCAATGTGATCATCATCGGCTCCGGGCCTTCCGGCTATACGGCAGCCGTCTATGCAGCACGCGCCAACCTGAATCCTTTGGTGTTCGAAGGTTCGGTGACGGCCGGTGGCGCCCTCATGAATACCACTGATGTCGAGAACTACCCCGGTTTCCCCGATGGCATCATGGGTCCGGATCTGATGGACAAGTTGCGCGCCCAGGCCGAGCGCTTCGGCGCCGAACTTATTTCCGATGATGTCACCGCAGTCGACCTTCAGGGCGACATCAAGACCGTCAGCCTCGCCGACGGCAGCCAATACAAAGCCAAGGCAATCATCCTCGCCATGGGCTCGGGTTATCGCAAACTCGAGATCGAGGGCGAGGACCGCTTGTCCGGCCACGGAGTGAGTTGGTGTGCGACGTGCGACGGCTTCTTCTTCCGAAACCAGAACATCGCCGTCATCGGCGGCGGCGACTCCGCCGTCGAGGAAGCGATGTTCCTCACCCGTTTCGCCGACAAGGTCACTCTCGTTCACCGTCGAGGCGAATTGCGCGCCAGCAAGATCATGCAGGACCGCGCCCTCGCCAACGATAAGATCGAGTTTGCCTGGAACTCCGAAGTTGCCGAACTCCACGGAGTCGAAAAACTCGAGGGCATCACGTTGCGTGACACCAACACGAGTGAGTTGCGCCGAATCGACGCTACCGGGCTATTCATCGCCATTGGCCACGATCCGCGATCGGAACTCCTCAAGGGCCAGGTCGAGCTCGACGACGAGGGCTATGTCCTCGTGCAGCCGGGAACCACCGCTACCAACGTCTTCGGCGTCTTCGCCAGCGGAGACCTCGTGGACCACACTTATCGCCAGGCGATCACCGCGGCCGGCACCGGTTGCGCGGCGTCTCTCGATGCCGAGCGCTTCCTGTCCGACCTCGAGCATCTCTCCCACTGAGTGGTCGGCGCGTAGCGCGGAATCAATCCATCACCATCTTTGTTGAATCAGTCAAGAGATCTAAAGGAGTAAACCTGTGGGAAACATTGCAGCAGTAACCGATGACGACTTCGCCGACTTGGTACTCGGTGCCGAAGGCCCCGTGCTCGTCGATTTTTGGGCCAGTTGGTGCGGCCCGTGCCGCCAGCTCGCACCAATCCTCGAAGAGATAGCCACGGAAAAGGGCGAAAAGCTCACCATCCTCAAGATGGATGCTGACGCCAACCCCTTGACCCCCGCCAAGTATCGCGTCACCGGCTTGCCGACGATGAACCTGTACGTGGGCGGCGAAGTCGTCAAGTCGATCGTGGGCGTGCGGCCGAAGTCGGCCATCCTCAACGACCTGTCTGAATTTGCCTGAACCGAAGACGCCCGACCACAACAGCTGAAGAGACATGTCGACAAAGTTATTTGTCGACATGTCTCTTTTTGTTTCCGCCAGCGTTTAGGCGTTTCGGGGATCCATGACCTGGACGATGCGCTCGAGGTCCTCGAGCGTCGCGAATTCAACCGTCACCTTGCCTTTCGACCGGCCGAGGTCGACCTTCACCCGGGTCTCGAATCGCTCCGAGAGACGAGCCGCCAGGTCCGCCAATCGCGGTGCGGAGATCGTCGGTGAGTTCCGCCTGGCCGCACTCGAAGCCTTGTCCGGACCCACAGTCACGATTTCTTCCAGAGCGCGAACCGAAAGCCCTTCGGCCACCACCCGCGTTGCCAATCGGTCCTGAATCTCCGGATTGGTTATGGAAACGAGGGCACGCGCATGACCGGCAGACAAGACGCCGGCAGCGACGCGACGCTGGACGGCCGGAGTCAGTTTGAGCAACCTCAGTGTGTTGCTGATCTGTGGGCGCGAGCGCCCGATCCGCTCGGCCAGTTCCTCGTGCGTGCAGCCGAAGTCCTCGAGAAGTTGTTGATAAGCCGAAGCCTCTTCCAGCGGGTTGAGGTTTGACCGGTGCAGGTTTTCCAGCAGAGCGTCGCGAAGCAGGTCCTCATCGGAGGTGTCCCGGATAATCGCACCGATCGTGTCGAGGCCGGCCTTCTGGCTGGCACGCCACCGACGCTCGCCCATTATCAACTCATAGCGGTCCCGGGCAACTTCGCGGACAATGATCGGTTGGAGGAGCCCGACTTCCTTGATCGAATGTACGAGTTCGGCCATATCGTCTTCATCGAAGATCTGGCGCGGCTGACGCGGGTTGGGGACAATCTGGCTGTAGGGCAGTTCTGCGAAGCGGGCACCAGACACTTCCTGGAGACCAGATGCCCGGGCTTCGGCGGGCGTGGAGGGGATGAGCGCTTCGAGCCCTCGACCCAGACCCCGGCGTGCACTCATGACTGCATCTCCTTCAATGTTTTCTTCTGAGTTGCGCACTCGGTGATTTCACGAGCTGCCTCCAGATAAGACAAGGCCCCCGAAGACCCACCGTCGTAGGTCAGTACGGTCTGTCGATAACTGGGCGCCTCCGAGATTCTTACGGAACGCGGGATCGCTGTCTTCAAGACCGTTTCAGAGAAGTGTTTTCTGACATTCTCGGCGACTCCCGCGGAGAGTTTTGTCCGCGCGTCGTACATCGTGAGCAGGATGGTGCTGATGGCCAGCTGCGGATTCAAGTGCGCACGTATGAGCTCGATGCTGCGGACGAGTTGGCCGAGACCCTCAAGCGCGTAGTACTCGCACTGGATCGGGATCAGGACTTCGCGGCCGGCGACCATGGCGTTGATCGTCAGGAGGCCGAGTGAAGGCGGGCAGTCAATCAAGACGTAGTCGACACGCTGGCCAGCGTTCTCCAGCCTGGCCAGGTGCTTCTGGAGTGCTTTGTCCAGTCGGGTTTCACGTGCCACAAGGGAGACGAGTTCGATTTCGGCGCCAGCGAGGTCGATGGAGGCGGGCAAAACTGACAATCCGGGGATGTCGGGGCAGTCTCGAACGAGTCCATCGAGATCGCGTCCTTCCACGATGGCCTCATAAACGCCCGGGGTGCCTTCGGTATGTTCAATGTTGAGCGCGGTCGACGCGTTTCCTTGTGGATCGAGATCGACAACGAGAACCCTGAGTCCTCGCGAAGCGAAAGCGGCGGCGATGTTGACCGTCGTCGTGGTTTTGCCGACTCCGCCTTTTTGGTTGGCCACCACGAAGACTCTGGTTTCGGCCGGCTTGGCGAACTGAGTCGCAGCCTGCACTCGTAGAGCCTGCGACACATGTTCTTGCGCCTCCGTCGCCAACGGTGTTTCCCTATCGAAGCCAAAACTCACGCTGCGATCGCCACGATACGATGCAGCCGGCGAAGGACCGAAGCCATCACTCACGGGCATCGCTGTCTTGTACTGCTCCGTCGGTCACAGTTTCGCCCTTCGTTTCACGTGAAACATCTTCTTTCCAACCCACCGGCTCCGGCGAATACTGTGCTGCGACAGGCCAGCCCAGCCCCTCCACAACAATCATTTTGTTACCTCCACGACCGTCGTCGGAATCTCGAGATTCCCGTACGTGTTGACCACGATAGTAGTCGCGCCGAGTTTGGTGAGTATCCCGGTGGCTGCAGCCACTTCTTCCTGCGCGGTTTGACCTTTCAAGGCGAGCAGAACACCCCCAGGACGAACCAGCGGCATGCACCAGCGTCCCAATTTCTCCAGTGGAGCGACAGCTCTCGCCGTCACTACGTCGAACTCTTCACGGACCGCATCGGCGCGGGCACGAACAACTCGTACGTTGCCCAAACCCAGTTCGACGCCGGTCTCCTCAAGGAACACAGTTCGCCGCAGCAACGGCTCAATCAGGGTCACCGAAAGGTCCGGGCGAGCGATAGCCCAGACGAGCCCGGGCAAGCCCGCTCCTGACCCGACATCGGCGACAGTAGAGCCCGCAGGAACGCGAGGCAGCACCGCCGCAGAATTGAGTATGTGCCGCTCCCAAATACGCGGGACTTCCCGTGGACCGATGAGCCCACGTTCAACTCCGGCCGTCGACAGCAACTTCACATAGGAACAAATCAGCGACAATGACAAAGAAAACACCTCCACCGCTTGCTGCGGAGGAGGTGTTTCACGTGAAACATTCACACTGTCACTCGTTTGTGGCGGGAAGCACCACGACAAAGCGCCGCGGCTCAGAACCTTCGGACTCACTATTCAGCCCGGCGGCAGCGATCGCGTCGTGAACCACCTTGCGCTCGAACGGAGACATCGGATCGAGCTTGACCGGCTCGCCGTCAGTGTTGAGCTGCGCTATCGCTTCATCGGCAATTTCTATAAGCTCGGCCTTACGACCAGCGCGGTAACCTGCGACATCAAGCATCAGCCGGCTGCGCTCACCGGTCTCCCGGTAGACCGCCAGCCGAGTCAGTTCCTGAAGTGCATCGAGCACCTCGCCACCGCGGCCGACCAGATCAGAAAGGTTGCCGCCGACGATCGAAACTGCGGCTCGGTCGCCGTCCACGTCCATATCGATATCGCCATCAAAATCTGCGATATCGAGCAATCCTTCTAGGAAATCGGCGGCGATATCGCCTTCGTGTTCCAGTTTGTCTGCCTCGGAGCTCACGTGTTGCCACCCTTCTTGGGGTCGTTGGGGTCAATGGGATCGCTTGGGCTGCGCTTGACTGGAGGCCGCTTCTTGCCTTGCGGCGACGTGCTGGGTGGCTTTTTGCGTTGGCTGCGGGGCTGATTCTTGGGCTGCTGGCGCGGAGGCGGCTTGGGCGCTTCCTCCTCGATCTCCTTCAAGGGATCCTCAGCCGCCGTCTTGCCGTGCTTAGTGTCACGCTCTTGCTTGGCCTTGAACGCCGGCGTGCCCGGTGCAGGGTTGTTGCGGATGACATAGAACTGCTGGCCCATGGTCCAGGCGTTCGAGGTGGTCCAGTAGATAAGGACGCCAAGTGGGAACGCGACGCCCCCGACGGCGAACACGACGGGGAGGACGTAGAGCAGCATCTTCTGCTGCTGCGCGTAAGGGCCAGACATCGCGTCGGCCGGCATGTTCTTGGCCATGAGTTGGCGCTGCGTCAAGAACTGCGTGATGCACATGACGACGACAAGAGCCATCGTGAGGATCTTAGTCTCGACATTGTCGCTTTTGAGGAACGTATCGGCAATGCGTGCACCTAGCAGCGTGGCATTTTGCAGAGATTCGGCCTGCGCGAACGAAAGAAAGCCCTTGGCACCGTCGCCACCCTTGTTAGCGGCCTGGTCGATCGTGCGGAACAAGGCAAAGAAGACCGGCATCTGCAGGATCAACGGCATGCAGGAAGCAAAGGGGTTCGTGCCCGTGTCCTTCCAGAGCTTCATCTGCTCCTGGGTCAGGCGCTCGCGGTCGTGCCCGTATTTCTTCTGCAACTCCTTGATCTTGGGCTGCAGGAGCTGCATGTTGCGGCTCGACTTGATCTGCTTCACGAACAGCGGAATCAGAAGCGTACGGATGGTTACGGTGAGGCCGACGATAGAAAACGCCCACGTCCAGCCTGAGCTCAGGCCCGGGACTTGGGAGAAGACCCAGTGCCACGCGACCAGCACCGCGGAAACGGCGTAATAGAGCGGCGTCATGATCGCCGATCCAATATCGCCTAGGAAGCCGAACATTGTTCTCCTCTATGTGTCGGAGCCTCAGGCACCGGATCGTATCCGCCTGAACTCCAGGGATGACAGCGTACGAGACGCCTGACTGCCAGCCAAGAACCTCGAATTGCACCGTGAGTTTCCACGGCTTGGAGCGCGTACGCCGAGCACGTCGGGTGATACTTGCACACCTGACCGTAAAGCGGGCTGATCGCGAAGCGATAACCTTTGAGCAGCCAGATCAGGGCCCATTTCAACGGATTCAGCTTCACAACACGCCACATTTTGCCAGAGCCCCGTCGAGATCGCGGCACAGCGAGGACGCCGAGTGCCGAGCTGATTCGGGCAACGCACGAATCACCAGTCGCGAGCCCGGAGGCAAGCGCTCGATGCGATCACGCATCAGGTGACGCAACCGTCGCTTGACGCGATTGCGGACCACGGCCGGGCCCACGGCCTTGCTCACCACGAACCCGACTGAGGTGTAACCGCTACCACCAGGAACCACGTGGGCAACCAGCGTCGGACGTGCCGAACGCTTGCCAGAGCGGATTGTCTGTCGAAAATCCTGGCTGTTGCGCATGCGATTCCCGCGTGCGAGCAAAACTCAGGCAGAAAGCTTCGCGCGGCCACGACGGCGGCGCGAAGCGAGAATGGAACGGCCCGCACGAGTGCGCATACGGAGACGGAAGCCGTGCTTTTTACTGCGACGACGGACGTTGGGCTGGTAAGTACGTTTAGACACGAGTTGGGTTCCTGTTCTAGAAAAATGCGCCGTTCTTTCAACGACCACCGCTCGCCCACAGACAATGACATTTATGGGCACACGGCAGTTGTCGATGACGACAATCCAACGGTACGGGGGACGTTCCCGCCGGTCAAACTGATACACCTACGGCAACCGGCAGCCCCTCGTCCATCCGACACGCCGATGCCAATCGACAAGCTGTGGAATTTCACTTGTAGATCGAACCTCAAGCCTGCTAGCGTCACCGCCGTAGTGGACTTTTCCACAAGGTTTCGGGAAATCTCTCTCCGGATGCACAGTGTGTGGAAAACCATGTGGACGCCTTGGAGGCAAATGATGAGCGACGGCACGGATCCGGCCCCAGATATCGATCTCAACAAGGCCTGGCAGACCACCGTCGACTCCCTCTCGCCCGGTATGAGGGTGTGGGTCTATTCGGCCCGTCCACTGACACTGCACGGCAGCACGCTCATTGTGGCTGTACCCGATGACCTCACCCGGACCCAACTCGAATCGCGAGTCCGGACTCGCCTCGAACAAGCGCTCAGTGAGACGTTTGGCACAGAAATCCGGCTCGGCGTCACAGTCGACCCTTCTCTACCTTTGGAGACAAATACACAAGACGACTTGTCGACAAATGAACCGGAGATGGATATCGACGACGAAGACGTCGACGAGGACGAGTTCGTTCCCAGTTGGGCGGTCAAACGCGGAAGCGTGACTCCCAGGCGCGGGAGCATCGCCGAAGCACGGCTCAATCCGCGTTATCTCTTTGAGAACTTCGTTATCGGACAATCCAATCGATTTGCCCACGCCGCCGCCGTCGCCGTTGCCGAAGCTCCCGGCAAGGCTTACAACCCGCTCGTCATCCACGGCGAATCCGGACTCGGCAAGACCCACTTGCTGCACGCCATCGGCCACTACGTCCTCAACCTTTATCCCTCATCGCGAGTGCGCTACGTAAACAGCGAAGAGTTCACCAACGACGTCATCAACGCCATCACCGAAAACCGGACGGCAGCGCTCAAACGTAAGTACCGCGAGATCGATGTCCTCCTCGTCGACGACATTCAGTTCCTCGAACGTAAAGAGTCGACCCAGACCGAGTTCTTCCACACCTTCAACGCGCTGCACAACGAAAACAAGCAAATCGTGATGACGTCCGACCGCTCGCCCAAACTCCTCAAGACCCTCGAGGAAAGACTCCGCAACCGCTTCGAGTGGGGACTGCAGACCGAGATGCTGCCGCCCGATCTCGAAACCCGCATCGCCATCTTGCGCAAAAAGGCCATGACCGAGAAACTCACGGCCCCGGCCGATGTGCTCGAGTTCATCGCCAGCAAAGTGCAGACCAACATCCGTGAGCTCGAAGGTGCGCTCATCCGCGCTACGGCATTTGCCAACCTCAATAATCAGACCGTAGACCTCCAATTGGCACAGATCGTTCTGAAGGATCTTGTCGCCGAAGGCGGCGAACCCGACATCACGGTCGGTCTCATCATGGCCCAGACCGCTGCCTATTCTGAGTTGACGATCGACGACTTGTGCAGCAGCAACCGCAGTCGCAATCTCGTGCTGGCCCGCCAGATCGCGATGTATCTCTGCCGCGAACTCACCGACATGTCTTTGCCGAAGATCGGCCAGGAGTTCGGCAACAGGGACCATACGACGGTTATGCACGCGGACCGAAAGATCCGCAAACTCATGGCCGAAAAGCACTCGGTCTACAACCAAGTCACCGAACTGACCAACCGCATCAAGCAACAAGCGCGCCAAACCTGACAACAAATAATTCAACTCCGTGTCACTCCACACCTGGGGACGGAGCTGTGGGAAACATCGGACGGGCCGTGGAAAGAACAACAATCTGTGTGAACCCAATGTGAATAGCGCAACGATATTCACAGAAGGCTGTAGTTTGACCCTCTGACGACTCACACGTTATCCACCGCAAGAATCGCTGAGTGGCCAGCGAAAATACTGGTTGTCCACGGTATCCACACTGGCTACTACAACTACTACAGAGATATATATACAAAGAACAGATGAAGTGGCTTGCAAGCCCGAATGTGAATAACCGCCGCTGACTTCACCTCACTACCGAACTGTCGCTCAGACGTGGCAGGATTCATACCGACGAGAACCGCAGTCTTTTGGAGGCAACACCTTGTGAAGTTTCGCATCGAACGCGACACCCTGGCCGATGCCGTTGCCTGGACGGCGCGCAGCCTGCCCATTCGTCCGAGCGTTCCAGTCCTCGCCGGTCTACTGATCGAGACCAGCAACGACGGACTCACCTTGTCGGGATTCGATTATGAAACCTCGACCCGTGCCACATTGCCTGCCGAGGTCGCCGATGACGGACGCGCACTGGTTTCGGGCCGGCTCCTCGCCGAAATCGTCAAATCGCTGCCCAACAAGCCTGTTGACGTGTCACTGGATGGCACCAAGGTTTCAGTTGTCTGCGGGAGCGCCCGCTTCAGCCTCCAGACGATGCCGGTCGAGGAATACCCGCAACTTCCCGACATGCCCTCGTCCTCGGGTTCAGTCAAGTCCGAAGCCTTCGCCAGCGCCGTCAGCCAGGCCAGCGCCGCAGCAGGCCGCGACGAGATGCTTCCATTGCTCACCGGTGTGCGCCTCGAGATGGAAGGTTCCACGATCTCACTAATGGCGACTGACCGTTTCCGTGCAAGCCTGCGTGACCTCGAGTGGTATCCCGAAAAGTCGGATATTTCAGCCCAAGCACTTGTGCCCGCCAAAGTACTCAGTGAAACTGCGCGTTCACTGGTCTCCGGAGGCGACATCACGATCGCCATTTCTTCGGGCGATGCGGGCGAAGGACTGATCGGATTCGAGGGGATCGTCGGCAGCGGAACACGCCGTACGACGACAAGACTCCTCGAGGGCGACTTCCCCCGAGTCAGACAGCTATTCCAGACTCTGGCGGAGACCGTTGCTTATGTTCACACCCAGACCTTTGTCGACTCGGTCAAGCGGGTCGCCTTGGTCGCCGAGCGCAATACGCCGGTCCGCCTGACGTTCGCTGACGGTCAACTCCTTCTCGAAGCCGGCAGCGGCGATGAGGCACAGGCATCCGAATCCATCGAGGCGACAATCAACGGCCCCGACATCTCGATTGGCTTCAACCCCAGTTATCTCCTCGAGGGTCTCGCGGTCATGTCCGAACCGGTCGTGCACTTGTCCTTCACCCAGCACACCAAGCCCGCAGCGATCGCCGGCGTTCAGGAAGTGGGGGCCGAACCAGATTTCGCCTTCCGCTACCTGATCATGCCCGTGCGTTTGCAAAGCTGAACGTCAGGAGCGCAAAACTATGCATATTGGAATCGTCGGTCTCGGAAAAATGGGCGGCAGTATGCGCGAACGTATGCGCGCCAAGGGCCTCACCGTCGTCGGATATGACCGCAACCCCGATGTCAGCGACGCGACTTCCCTGGCCGACCTCGTCGAGAAGCTCCCTTCTCCCAAAGTCGTCTGGGTCATGGTTCCTTCGGGTGATCCGACTCGCGCCACGGTGACCGAACTTGCTGGTCTCCTCGGTGAGGGTGACGTCGTCGTCGACGGCGGCAATTCCCGATGGACAGATGATGAGAAGCACGCCGCCGAGCTGGCCGAAAAGAAAATCGGTTTCGTTGACGTCGGCGTCAGCGGCGGCGTGTGGGGACTCCAAAACGGCTATGCGCTCATGGTGGGTGGTTCTACCAAAGACGTGGCCATCGTCCAACCGGCTTTCGACGCCTTGAAGCCGGAAGGCGATTCGGGCTTCGTCCACGCCGGCCGGGTCGGTGCGGGTCACTTCTCCAAGATGGTTCACAACGGCATCGAGTACGCGATGATGCAGGCCTATGCCGAGGGTTACGAACTCCTCGAGAAGGTCGACATCGTCGACAACGTGCCCGAAGTCTTCGACTCCTGGCGTGAAGGCACTGTCGTTCGCTCCTGGCTGCTCGACCTTTTCGTCAAGGCGCTGGTCGAAGACCCTGGCCTGGAATCCATCGCCGGTTACGCCGACGATTCGGGCGAAGGGCGCTGGACCGTCGAGGCGGCGATCGAAAACGCTGTGCCGTTGCACGCCATCACAGCTTCGCTCTTTGCGCGATTCAACTCGCGTCAGGAAGAGTCGCCGGCCATGAAGGCCGTCGCCGCGATGAGGCAGCAATTCGGCGGCCACGCGGTCAAGTCCGAGAAGTAGGTATGCGGGTCGCTCGTCTGACGTTGCACAATTTTCGTTCCTATGGCGAAGTCGAGGTCGATCTCCAGCCCGGTGCGACCGCGTTCATCGGGGCGAACGGACAGGGCAAAACAAATCTCGTCGAGGCGATCGACTACGTCGCGACGTTAGACTCTCACCGCGTCGCCAGCGAGACCCCGCTGGTCAAGGCCAATACGGACCGGGCTGTGGTGCGTGCGAGCGTGGTTCGCGGAGATCGCACTGCACTGCTCGAAGTCGAGATCAATCCCGGCAAGGCCAATCGCGCCCGCATCAACAAATCGCCGCTGCCGCGCACGAGGGACATCGTTGGCGTCTTGCGCACCGTGTTGTTTTCGCCCGATGACCTCGCCCTCATCAAGGGCGATCCCGCCGAACGACGGCACTTTCTCGACTCCTTGTTGATCCTGCAGACGCCGCGGCTCGCCGGGGTCAAAGCCGATTACGATCGGATCCTCCGGCAGCGCAATACGCTTCTCAAATCGGCCGGCCGCAGGCGCGACGCCGAATTGCCGACACTGGACATCTGGGACGAGAACCTCGCCCGGGTGGGCGGGGCACTGATGGCCGCGCGCATCGCCCTCCTTGCCAACCTTGCGCCTTATCTTGCCGCGGCCTATATCCAAGTTGCTGCCAATGCCGCCACGGACAGACAAGTTGCCACGGCGGTCTACAAACCATCGTTCGGGTTGGACACTGCATTCGTCGATGCGCCCGCGTTGACCGCAGCTCTTCTCGCCGAACTGGCCCTTCGTCGACGAGACGAACTCGATCGTGGTGTCAGCCTCGTCGGCCCGCACCGCGATGATGTGACGTTGACTCTTGGCGAGTTGCCTGCCAAGGGCTATGCGAGTCACGGCGAGTCGTGGTCATTCGCGCTAGCCCTGAGGCTGTCGTCGTTCGAACTTCTGCGCGCCGATGGCGATGATCCGGTGCTTATCCTTGATGATGTGTTTGCCGAACTCGATCTGAATCGTCGTGATCAACTCGCCTCGTTGGTCGGCTCAGCCGAACAAGTGCTGGTGACGGCCGCCGTCGCCGCCGACGTCCCGGAAGGCCTCATTGGTCAACGGTTCCGGGTCAAGGACGGCTCGGTTACTCGTGAATGAGCCACCGGAACCCCAATCCTCCGAACCTGAATCGACGTCCGCTCCCGAGCAGGCCGCCAAAGCCGACGGACTCGAGCTGGCCCGCGACATTGCCAACGGCTATCGAACCTCGGCGCCGAAGCAACCCCGCCGCGCTGGCAGGAAACCAAGCACTTCTCGCGGCGTCAAGCGGGAATCCAGGGACGATCCCGAACCCCTTGCCCAATTCCTCGGCAAGCTGATTGCCGATCAAGGTTGGGCGGAAAACCTCTCTGCCCAACAGGTCTTTACCGACTGGGCTGCGATCGTCGGTGAGGAAGTCGCCCGACATTGCATCATCGCGGGCTATGAGGACGGTCAACTCGAGGTCGAGGCAGACTCGACGGCGTGGGCAACGCAACTTCGGCTGTTGGCCCCGCGCATCGTCGCCAAGCTCAACACTCGACTGGGTCAGGGTTCGGTCGTGCGCATTAACATCAGCGGGCCAAAAGGACCATCCTGGATCAAAGGCAAGCGGACGATCCGCAACGCGCGGGGTCCCCGCGACACCTACGGCTAAATCACGGCCATCCCCCAGTTGGCGGTGACATACGCACCACAGAGTCGCCGTGGGTGGTGCCTAACTCACCGACCCGGGCGGGGGTGGTGCGTAACTCACCGCCGAAGCGCGAGTCGGGCCGGCGCGAGCCGCGCAAAAGAACCGAGCGCCAAGGCTGTGAGCGCACCGATGATGCCCAGCACGGCGGCGGCATCTGCCAGACCGTCCCAGCCGCCGGTCGGACGAACGCCGACGACGACGATCAGTAAGATTCCGGCCGCGGCGGCACCCAGGAGAGACACCACCATCGCTGGGATCGCTCCCGCTCCGACCGAACGCACACCGACGAACATCGCGACCGCTGATGCCCACAACAGGCATACGGCCAGCGCAGCGATGACGTCGGCCGGCCGATGCCAACCCGCGGCGACTGTCGAGGCGCCGGTGAGGGTGACAGCAAATGAACCGGCGATCGCGAACAAAGGACGCAGTGCCGTCGGGGCAACGAGAAGCGTGGCAAGAACAACACTGGTCACCACCGTCGTATGACCACTCGGCAAACTGTTGAGAGTGTTGAATCCGAGGTCGGGTCGGTCGAACACGAAGTATTTAAGGACCTGAGTAGTGATATTGGCGCCGGCGATGATGATTGCTGCAGCGAGGGCCAAACGGAGTCGGCCCTGTGCGAGGGCAAGAATGACGCAGATAACGAGGGCGACGGCCGCGGTGCCAATCGAGATGTAGCCCAAATACCCGAGCATAGTTTGCTTTGCGTCAAGCCCGGCATAAATCGATTCCATGGCTCGCTGGTCCATAAGTTGACCGCGCGAACTGGCCAGCGCAATTCGTGCCGTGGCGAGCAGAGCGACCAAGCTGACGACGAAAAGGCCGATCGGTGCAGCCGTTCGACGTCGGACTTCCAGGGTTTCGCTCATCTCTCTACGATGACTGACGACGCCAAAGACTGGCCAATCGAGAATCATCCCGACGTTCCGTTCTGCGGAGTTTTTAGCTACTCGGTGCGTATGGGGTATCGAACTCGGGACTCTTGAAGCGCTCATGCGTCGCTTTTGTCGCTCTGTGTGGCATGCGGGCGGCAATCCGACCCCTGTTTTGCGGTGGACAATGCGTGAAACGCCACTGTGCGCCCGTATGATGGCTATGTGACCCAAACTCCAGATCCGCAACACACGTACGACGCCAGCGATATTCAGGTTCTCGAAGGTCTAGAGGCGGTTCGCAAGCGTCCGGGCATGTACATTGGCTCGACCGGTGAGCGTGGCTTGCACCATTTGGTCTACGAAGTCGTCGACAACTCGGTCGACGAAGCACTCGCCGGCTATTGCGACGTCATTGACGTCAGTTTGCAGTCCGACGGCGGCGTGCGGGTAGTCGACAACGGTCGCGGCATTCCTGTCGATGAGCACCCGATCGAAAAGATTCCGGCGGTCACCCTCGTCCTGACTTCCCTTCACGCCGGCGGTAAGTTCGGCGGTGGCGGCTACAAAGTGTCTGGTGGCCTTCACGGCGTCGGTGTCTCCGTGGTCAACGCGTTGTCGTCCAGGTTGTTCGTCGAAGTTCGCCGCGACGGCTACCGCTGGACCCAATCGTTCACGTATGGAGTCCCCGATCAGGAGTTGGAGCGCCACGAAAAATCCGACGAGACCGGCACGACGACGACGTTTTATGCCAGCGAAGACATCTTCGAGACGACCAACTATTCCTACGAGACGCTGACGACTCGCTTCCGTGAAATGGCGTTCCTCAACAAAGGTCTGGAGATCATCGTCCGTGACGAGCGCGATGGTTCGGCTGACACTCTCGATGACACCGACAACGCGGCCGCCGAAGCCGACGGCGCCGAGATCGGCATGCCCAAGGTGTCGACAGCAGGCCTCGAGCGCCGCTTCCGCTATGACGGTGGACTTGTCGACTACGTCAATCACATCAACGTGGGCGGCAAGTCGCCGATCCACAAAGACGTCATTTCAATCGAGTCAGAGGATGAGGGCAAGGGCCTGAGCCTCGAACTCGCGATGCAATGGAACACGAGCTTCAGCGAATTCGTCCACACTTTTGCCAACACGATCAACACTCACGAGGGCGGCACCCACGAAGAGGGTTTCCGCTCCGCGCTGACCAACACGGTCAACAAGTTCGCCGAGGTCCAGGGAATTATCAAGAAGAAGGAAGACCGTCTCACCGGCGATGACATCCGAGAAGGCTTGACTGCGATCATCTCGATTAAACTCGAGGAGCCGCAATTCGAGGGTCAGACCAAGACAAAACTCGGCAACACCGAGGCGCGGTCCTACGTGCAGACAGTCGTCAACGACGAACTCGGCGCGTGGTTCGAGCAAAATCCCGCCGAGGGCAAAATTATTGTCCGCAAAAGCATTGATGCGGCAACTGCTCGCCTGGCAGCACGCAAGGCGCGCGACCTCACTCGCCGCAAGGGGCTCCTCGGTGGTGGCGGACTGCCGGGCAAGCTTGCCGATTGCCAGTCCACCGACCCGCAAGAGTGTGAAGTCTTCATAGTGGAGGGCAACTCGGCCGGCGGTTCGGCCAAGGGCGGCCGCGATCCGCGCACCCAGGCGATCCTTCCGCTGCGGGGCAAGATCCTCAATGTCGAGAAGGCCCGCATCGACAAGATCCTGCAGAACACCGAGGTCCAGGCGATCATTTCTGCGCTCGGCACCGGCGTTCACGATGAGTTCGACATCGCCAAACTTCGTTATCACAAAGTCGTGCTCATGGCTGACGCCGATGTCGACGGTCAGCACATCTCGACGTTACTTCTGACCCTGTTGTTCCGGTTCATGCGTCCGCTCATCGATGCCGGCCATGTTTATCTCGCGCAGCCTCCGTTGTTCAAGATCAAATGGGTCAACGGATCGGCCGAACTTGCCTACTCCGAGCGCGAGCGCGATGTCGTGCTCGAAGCGGGAGCCGCCGCCGGTCGCCGGCTCCCCAAGGAAGCGCCGATTCAGCGCTACAAGGGCCTCGGTGAGATGAACGACAACGAACTCTGGGACACCACCATGGATCCGGCAACCCGCATCCTGCGCCAAGTGACGCTCGACGACGCCGCCAACGCCGACGAAATCTTCACGATCCTCATGGGCGAAGACGTCGAACAACGACGATCATTCATCCAGCGCAATGCCAAAGACGTCCGTTTCCTCGATATTTAATCGAGTCTCGATATTTGATCGAGTTACACCCCAGCACATTGAGACCAAGCACATTGAGGGAAGCACGTGACTGAAACACAACCACCGCAGCACGACCGGATCGAACCCGTCGAGTTGCAGGTCGAGATGCAGCGTTCCTACATCGACTACGCCATGAGCGTGATCGTGGCGCGCGCCCTCCCCGACGTACGCGACGGCCTCAAGCCGGTCCATCGCCGCGTCCTGTATGCGATGTATGACGGCGGCTACCGACCCGACAAGGGCTTCTCCAAATGCAGCCGCATCGTCGGTGACGTCATGGGTCAATATCACCCGCACGGCGACACCGCGATTTATGACACGCTGGTGCGCCTAGCCCAGCCGTGGGTCATGCGGGCACCGATGGTTTCGGGCCAGGGCAACTTCGGTTCACCGGGCAACGACGGCGCCGCCGCGATGCGTTATACCGAGTGCAAACTGGCCCCCATCGCCATGGAGATGGTGCGCGAAATCGACGAGGATACCGTCGACTTCAAGCCCAACTACGATGGACGTTCGCAAGAACCCACTGTCCTCCCGGCGCGCTTTCCCAACCTGTTGGTCAACGGCTCGGCCGGGATCGCGGTCGGCATGGCCACCAACATTCCGCCGCACAACCTGCGTGAAGTCGTAGCCGGTGTGCAATGGGCGCTCGAGAACCCCGAAGCCGGCAAAGAGGAACTCCTCGAAGCGTTGATTGAACGCATCAAAGGCCCGGACTTCCCGACCAACGCCCTGATTGTCGGCAATCAGGGCATTCAGGACATGTACCGCACCGGTCGCGGTTCGGTCACTATGCGCGCCGTTGTCTCCATCGAGGAAGACAACAAAGGCCGCATCTGCTTAGTCGTCACCGAATTGCCCTACCAGGTCAACCCCGACAACCTCTCGCAAAAGATCGCCGAACTCCACAACTCGGGCAAGGTCCAGGGCATAGCCGATCTGCGCGATGACTCCTCGTCGCGCACCGGCCGCCGACTGGTTGTCGTGCTCAAGCGCGATGCGGTCGCCCGGGTCGTGCTCAACAACCTTTACAAGCACACCGAACTTCAATCCAACTTCTCCGCCAACATGCTGGCACTTGTCGACGAGGTTCCACGCACCCTGACCCTCGATGCCTTCATCACCAACTGGATCACCCACCAGATCGAAGTCATCCAGCGGCGGACGGCATACCGACTGCGCCGTGCCGAGGAGAGAGCACATATATCCCGCGGTTTGGTCAAGGCCCTCGACGCGCTCGACGACGTCATTGCCTTGATTCGGCGCAGCCCAACACCCAACGACGCTCGCGACGGGCTGATCGAACTCCTGGAAATCGACGAGATCCAGGCCCAGGCGATCCTCGAGATGCAATTGCGCCGCCTTGCCGCACTTGAGCGCCAAAAGATCATCGACGAACTTCTCGAGTATGAACGTCTCATCGCGGACTACCAGGACATTCTTGCCAAGCCCGAACGTCAGCGTTCGATCGTTTCCGAGGAAGTCGCGCAGATCGCCGACAAGTTCGGCGACGACCGTCGTAGCCAGTTCGTCGCCGCCGACGGTGACATGTCGATGGAAGACCTCATTCCCGATGAGGAAGTTGTCGTGACGATCACTCACGGCGGTTATGCCAAACGCACCCGTACCGACCTATACCGCGTGCAACATCGCGGCGGTAAGGGTGTTCGCGGCGCCGCGCTGCGTGGAGCCGATGTCGTCGAGCACGCCTTCCCGACCACGAGTCATCATTGGATCCTGTTCTTCACAACGGCAGGCCGGGTCTATCGCACCAAGGCCTACCAACTCCCCGAAGCCGGGCGCGATGCAAAGGGCGGTCATGTCGCCGGCTTGCTCTCATTCCAGCCGGATGAGGAAATCGCCCGTGTTCTGGCGATCCGCGACTACGAGCAGATTCCTTACCTTGTGCTCGCCACGCGCAAGGGACTGGTCAAGAAGACCCGACTGGGCGACTACAACAGCCCGCGCCAGTCAGGCGTCATCGCTATCAACTTCCGCGAGGAGGACGACGAGCTGATTGGTGCCGAACTCGTCGGCCCCAACGACGACCTGTTGTTGATCTCCAAAAAGGCGCAGGCCATCCGCTTCCGCGCCGATGACACGCAATTGCGTCCGATGGGCCGTGCTACCTCAGGCGTCACCGGTATGAAGTTCCGGACGCAAGACGAAATGCTCTCAATGTCCGTCATCCGTGCGCGTGAAGTCGATGATGGTGACGCTGAAGAGGTGGCAGCACAGAAATATGTCTTCACCGTGACCGATGGCGGCTTCGCCAAGAAGACGAAGGTGGAGGAATATCGCCTTCAGGGTCGCGGTGGACTCGGCATCAAGGCGATGCAGATCACTGGCGCCCGGGGCGAACTCGTCGGCGGCCTGGTGCTGAACGATTCCGACGATGTCATCTCGGTCACGGCCAACGGCCAGGTCACCAGAAGCCTCGTGTCCGGGGTCAATGCAACCGGCCGTGGCACGATGGGGGTCAGTTTTGTAAAGTTCAAGGGAGATGACCGCGTGGTCACGATCGCCCGCAACACCGAGCAGCTCGCCGAAGAGGACGACACGATCAACGAGGGTGGAGAGCAGTGAACGACGAAACTCCCGACAAGAGTTCACCGGGATCGACTGCGGCCGACGACGCGCCCGCAGCCAAGGTTCCGCGCCTGGCCAAGCCCGCCAAGGCCGAAGATCCCAAGGGCGTCAAGGTAAGCATGACCGAGCGCATCGCCGCCACCGTTCCTCCGTCATTGCGCAATCCCAAACCGGTTGTCACGTCCTCGCCGGGATCAACCAAAGTCGACGGAGTGACGGCGGTCTCGCGGCCGATCACGGCAGGTGAATATGCGCGCACCACCACAGGCTCGGCGGCGACCGCCGTGATTCCCGCGGCCAAGGACGACCAATTCCACGTTTCGGCTGCCACAGCCGCTTCGGGCCGTCAGGCGAGCCTCAAACTCGTCCGAGTCGACCCGTGGTCGGTCACCAAGGTGACATTCGCTCTGACGGTCGCGCTGATGATTGTCGCGGTTGTTGCGGTCACCATCCTGTGGATTGTGTTGTCTTTCGCTGGGGTGTGGGATCAGATCAATTCCAGTGTCACGTCAGTCCTCAGTGATAACTCGAATAGCTTCGACATCACCCGATACCTCGGCTTCGGGCGAATCGTCGGACTGACACTGGTGATTTCGGCCATCAACGTCATCATCACGACAGCAGTCGCCACGATCGGTGCCTATCTTTACAACCTCGCTGCCCAATTGCTGGGCGGTGTCGACATTACCCTCGCCGAAGACGACTGAGTCCTACCGTTTTGATGCCCTACCCGGGTTGGGGATGGGGTGGTCAATAGGGTAATCTTCATCGCTGTTGAGGGCGTATAGCTCAGCCTGGTTAGAGCGCTTCCCTGATAAGGAAGAGGTCCGAGGTTCAAGTCCTCGTACGCCCACTGAAATTCCCCTGAAAGGCGGAATGATGAAGAAGATTATTGGCCTGGGATTGGTAGTCGCCGGTGCCCTATGGGCGGTCAGCAAGTCGCACGACAACAAGCCGGAAGACGTGTGGGCCGAAGCGACAGACAAGGTCTGATCGGCCGCTAAAATTTCATGAGGGGCCATGGCGCAATTGGTAGCGCACCTGCTTTGCAAGCAGGGGGTTAGGGGTTCGAGTCCCCTTGGCTCCACAAAATGAGTTACCTACGAAACTAGGTAGCCCAACCTGCGATTTGCTCGCCTTCCCTTTCGACCGAATCGCCGCCAGTGCTGCTCCAGCAAACCACCGGCCTCGGTGGGTGCACTGTTAATCCAGAGCCAGCCAGGAGCGTGTCGGAAGAGCACGCAAATCGATCGGGCCCATCCAAGACCAGGGCCCGATCGATTTCTTGCTACGTCGAACTAACCGTTGTACTTGAAGATCCAGAGACCACTGTCACGGTCGCTGACTGCGCCGTACTCCGCACCGCCGTGCACGACGGCCCGGACAGCCGAGAAGTTGATGCCACCTTCTACGATGTAGTGGCCCTCCTCGAGGATCTTG
>JACMOZ010000398.1 GCA_014377785.1 Aeromicrobium sp. | reverse complement strand
GTGAGAGATTGCGACCCACAATGTGTAGGCATGCCCGCACGCAGCACGACGCTACGCATCCTCGGCCTCCGGCGTCGAGCGTGACGGCCGCAATCGGGCATCCCGCGCGGTAGTCACTACTCACCAGAAGGCCCGCGAGCTCGTTGATCACAATGTCAACCACCTCCTCGAAGGACGCGCTCACCGCCATGGCCTCCGCAATCAATGACCTGAAACGTTCGACGGGCAGCGAGACTGCCGCGCTTCCCACGTGAAGTCGCGATGTTCCCGTGAGACCGCGTGCTTGGCCACGAGCGCCTGGACGGCCAATCCGCCGCCAAATTTCCTGGCCAAAACCGAAGGCGTCGAACAGAGCCAGTCACGAGCGCACCATCGGTTGGGCAATCGAAACCCCTGGTTTCCGAGGAAACCAGGGGTTAGGGTCGGAAGCTCAACCCGGGCGCGCGGGTCGCATATAGGCGACATGTAGTCGTCTTGCCAGCAGGCGCCCGGGTCATGGAGTCCCGCCGCGGACATGCGCCCAGCGGCGGGCCCGACCGGATCGGTCAGGGACGGATGTACGCGCCAGACTCGATCGGCAGGCCGGCCTCTACCCAATCCTGAATGCCCTCGCTGTACTTGCGAATATTGGAGTATCCAGCAGCAGTGAGCATGTTCGCGACGTTCTGGCTGTTCGGGCAGGAAACATTCGAACAGTAGGTGATGATCGCGGCGTCCTTGTCCGGAAGCAAGCTCGAGGCCTGCAGCGCGACATCCGCTCCCACGAGTGGCAGCGCCCCCGGAAGGTGCTGCTGCTCGTAGTACATGCCTCCCAGCGCGTCGATCACGGTGACGGTTCGAGAGTCGATGGCCGCCTTGAGGTCGTCGCGGGTAATGAGTTTGGTCATGATGCCCTTTCTTGTTTATGTGCGTGCGCACACAACAATACTAATGCGTGCGTGCGCACGCAACTCCGATATGTTTGGGGCATGCCCTCTCGCAAGAAGCTCGCCGCCGATGCTTGGGGCGCACTGCTCCAAGTCCACGCCTCCCTCGTCCCCACGCTGGACAAGGAAGTCCAAAGGCAGACCGGCCTGCCGCTGTCGTGGTACGACGTACTGCTCGAGCTAGCGGCGGAACCTGCCGGCCGACTGCGGATGACCGACCTTGCGGAACGGGTGGTCCTTAGCCGATCCAGGGTCAGCCGTCTCGTCGATGAGCTGGCGAGCCGAGGCTTGATCACCAAGGAGGAGCATCCAGACGACCGGCGCTCAGCGTACGCAGCAATCACGAATGCGGGACTCGCCGAGTTCCGTTCGACCGCCCCCGTCTACGTACGCGCGATCGAATGCCAGTTCGCGGCCAACCTCACAGACGAGGATCTAGCACTCTTGGGGCGAGTCCTCAACAAGATCCGAAAGCCCGCAGGGGGACCTCACGCAAATAGTGCCCAAGAATTTGGCGTTCACGGAACTATAGGCAACGGAGGTCAAGTCCCCAATGCGTTCCCGCACGAGGATCGCGTGCATGAAGGCGCCGATTCATTGAAGAGCTCACAACGACCGGATGTCGCCCTCGACGCAGGGTTCATCGGAGCGCCTCTTCACGTGTCCTCCTCAAAGCAGAGCGGGGGTGTCGGCGCCGTTTGACGGCGAGCCGACGACCACACCAACTCAAGTAATACAGCTACTTGACGTTCCGACGATCAACGAACCGCCTGCGGTATTCCGTTGGGGTGATCCCGACCAGTCGCGTGAAGTGATGTCTCAGCAAGGGGGCAGCACCGAACCCTGATTCTGCCGCGACGTCCTCAACCGAAAGGCGCGTATCGTCCAGCAGCTCCCGCGCGCGTGCGACTCGTTGCTGGGTGAGCCACGTATGTGGCGCACAGCCGACTTCGGCCATGAAGCGACGTGTGAGCGTCCGTTCCGCAACACCAGCGACGCGTGCCATGGCCGCGACCGTGATGGTGTGCGCGATGTTTTCGATGATCCAATCAAGAGTGGGCTGCAGGCTCTGTTCTGAGCGACCAACCACCGGTCTCTCGATGAACTGCTTCTGACCCCCGTCCCGGTGGGGCGAAACGACCATGCGTCTCGCAATGCGGTTCGCCACGGCCGAGCCAAGTTCTGTGCGCACAATGTGCAGGCAGGCGTCGATCCCCGCGGCCGTGCCCGCGCTGCTGACGATCGTCCCATCCTGCGCATAGAGGATGTCGCTGTCAACTCGCACGGCCGGGTAGTCGCGCGCCAGCCGCTCCGCATAGCGCCAATGCGTGGCCACCGTGCGGTCGTCCAGGAGCCCGGCCGCTGCCAGGGCGAAGGCGCCCGAGCAAAGAGACATCACGTACGCACCACGTCGGTCAGCATCCCGTAGCGCGCTCATCACCGCTTCGCTCGGCGTGGCGGTGAGCGACGACGAGGGGACGGCGACCAGATCAGCGTCTGCTGCGGCGTCCAACGTCTTGGTTGCCACGACGAAAGAGCCTGGTCCCGCTGCCAGAGGCTCGTTCGGCTTCTCGGCACACACTACGTACTCGAACTTCGGCACTCCGTCGGCCGACCGATCAACACCGAACACTTCTGTGAGCACGCCGAATTCAAACAGAGCGACGGGTGGTTGAAGGATGACGGCGATCTTCTTGAGCACTCGACCAGTATGGCCGTATCTTGTCTATAAGGCGCGTTTATGCCACTGGCATGCGCCAAGTAGCAACAGGACGATAGGTCTTATGTCCCTTCTCTCGAGCAATGTCTCATCCCCTTCTAACAGTGCACCGGGCGTCATGACGGCGTGGACCACGACCGGCAACGGCATAGAGAATATGTCAACGGTCCGGGTTCCGGTGCCCCAACCCGGCCGAGGCGAGGTGTTGGTCAAGATCGCCGCCCTCTCGCTGAACTATCGCGACCTCATGGTGATCAATGGGGTCGGCAACTGGAAGCCAACGAGTCGCGTGGTGCCGCTTTCAGATGCCGTCGGCACAGTCGTTGGCGTCGGAGAGGGCGTTGACCGGTTCGATCTCGGGGATCATGTTTCGGCCATGTTCCTGCCGGAGTGGCGATCGGGTCAGCTTACGCGCGAGACGTATGTGAATCCGATCGGCGGACCCATCAATGGCGGCATGTTGGCCGAGTACGTGGTCGTGTCACAGGACAACGCCGCGAGAACGCCGCACACCCTCGACGACGAGCACGCCGCAACTCTCCCGATTGCCGCCCTGACCGCATGGCATGCCGTGGCACGGCGAAGTCGCGTCCAGCGGGGTGAGACGGTACTGATCCACGGCACTGGCGGCGTGGCCCTGTTCGCGCTGCAGTTTGTCCTGGCGCTCGGCGGGATTCCGATCATCACCTCCAGCAGTGACGAGAAGCTGGATAGAGCGCGCAAATCCGGCGCCGCCCACTCGATCAACTACAAATCCACCCCCGACGTCGCCGCGGAAGTGATGAGGCTCACTGGTGGGGAAGGGGTCAATCATGTGATCGAAACGATCGGCGGGGAAAACCTCAATCGATCGCTTAAAGCCGTGAAGATTGGCGGGACGATTAGCTTCGTTGGGCTCATCGCCGGTCTGGCCGCGCAGATCAACACCTACGAATTCGTGACGAGACATGTGACCATTCACGGAATCGAAACCGGATCGCGGGAAATGTTCGAGGAGATGGTTCAGATCATCGATAAACACGGGATCGTTCCTGTCCTCGACTCTACGTACCCCGTTCACCGGATCCGCGAGGCACTGCAGCATCTGGCAGAGGGCAAGCACTTCGGCAAGGTTGTGATCACGATCACAGCCTCGAACCTCCAGTAGTTCATCCGAGTTATCACTGACGAATCGGCGCGCGGACCAGATCCCACGACAGCTCCAGGTCACGAATGGTGGTCGCGAGCCCCAGCATTTGCTCTGATTCACCGTTCACCAAGTCGCCTATGACGGTTGCCGGGTTAGCGATCGTCCAAGGAACGCTGAGCTTGGTCCGCATAGGCCTGGACGACCGCGTCACTCTCCACCTGGATGCCTCATAGGCGCCGAGGCGGGTTTACTGGTACTTGCGTTTGGCCTCCGACCAGGGAATCGATGCCAGGTCCTGCCCGCCGACCCGATAGCCGGACAGGTGCACCAAGCGGCCAAGGTGCGGAAGCGTCGCCGCGAACTCCACCACGCGACGCGAGGTGTCGACATTCGCCGCGCGCGCCGCTGCCGGCGTCATTCCGCACGCGTGGGCTCCGGCAACGTTAAAGATTTCGCGGATGTGGTTCAGGCGTCCCGGCCTCAACTCGATTCCGTCGACTACCAGGTCGACTTCGACAACACTCAAGGCCGTCGTGGCGACGTTGTGGTCGCGCAGCAAGTCGGCAACGGCACCAAATCGGGCGAGGTTGCGAACCGCGGCTGTGGTCGAGATGCCCTGGTCGAGAAGCTCCTTCACCAGCCACCGCCCAATGAACCCTGTCGCGCCGAAGCCCAGTGCGTTTCGGGTACCGTCGCCGCGTGCGATTGTGGATTCAGACGACACGGTGTGCAATGCCGCCTTCATTTCGTGACACATTCGAGAGCGAGGCGTGCCGAGCAGCGCGCCACAGGGCGATTACAAGCGCGATTGTCACGGGCGTCCCGACGATGCGCTCCAGGAATGAGGGTGAGGCGACGTTCACTACCGTTCCAATCACCATCAAAGCGGCCGCACCGTACAGCAGACGTCGACGGAGCATTGCTCCGGTCCACCGGGTGCCAGCGACGGCGGCGAGCAACACATACACAACCACTGCGATAGCGCTATTCGTGCGGAGAGATGCAGGAAGGACCCCCGGGTTGGAGCCGCCAAAGGAGGCTTCACCCCATGGTGCGCCTGCAGCTAGCGCCACCTGGAAGGCCACCACGGGCAGCGGCGGCCTTTCCGGCAGGGCTTGCGGGCGGGTGAACTTTGAACGGTGTTTGACCTATGAAGGTCTCCTTGCATAGTTTTCCAATTTCGCCCCTGGCTGGCATCGTCCACAGCGACTTCCACCTCGCCTTGCTCTCTGCTGCCTTTCCAACGCCGAGGCCTTCGTCGTTTCTGCGGTGTTCCCTGAGATCGGTAACCCGTCCTGCGGCGAGACGATGCAGCTCGAGTGCGCGCGTGACACGGTCTTCCTCGGCCCGGTGGAGGCGGTAGAACGATATATCCGAAATGTGCATCGTTTGGTCTTCCTCAGATCGTGAAAATTGTATGAACAGCCAGGATGCCGGCGGCAACAAAGTCGACAGTCGCGCAGAACGGAGGCCACCATCTGGCATTGCGGACGAATCGGGTGCGGTGCTGCCAGAGGTCCTTCAGGCCGTGGCCCGCGAAACCGGCCACGACCAGCCAGGGGGAACCCGTGAGCGCCGCAATAGCCAGCGCCACGAATAGCACGGCGACCGTGCCCTCCAGAGCGAGCACCCGTGCCCGGCCGTCGGCGACGGCGAACCCGATGTAGACCGCGGCGATGATTGCCAGAACGAGCGCGTAGACCATTGATGGGGTGAGCCACCACAATCCGAGTGGAGCGGCGGCCGTGACTACTCCAACGACCGCTCCCCAGCCGATTGCTGGTGAGAACATGGTCGTAGGCCACCGTGGTGTCTGGTCGTGCGCCCTGATGTCGGCGGGAAATGGCATGGCGTCTCCTGGCGTGTATTGGCCTTGCGGCTGCGAATGGACTCGGAGTCAGTGCATGAAAGGGGGCGAATCCGACTGTTGCATGACGCGCGGCACCAGGACGAGCGCCCAATTTTCGCCGTGCCATGCAGGGAATGAGCTCAGACCGGCGGCTGGGGGTCGTACTGAAGATCCCGCCGTACGTTGCGGGCGCGGTCGACACCGGCGAGGCGTTCGACGAGGTGAAGTGCCATGTCTATGCCCGCGCTGACCCCGGCGCTCGTAATCACGTCACCATCGTCGACGAAACGGTCGTACCTGGTCACGATCGTGGGATCGAGCTCTGCGAGCAGACCCAAGCTCTCCCAATGCGTCGTCGCCGGCCTTGCCCGGAGAATACCGGCAGCGGCGTACACGAGGCTCCCGGTGCACACGCTCGTCATGAGCGGGGTCGCCGCACGCTGAGCGCGTACCCAATCCAGATGCGCGTCGTCCCTCATCAGCGTGCGAGTTCCCTGCCCACCCGGGTGCAGCAAGATGTCAAAGCTTGGCGCGTCCGCAAAAGAGTGGTGTGCACCGAGAACGAGCCCCTTCGATGCCCGAACCGAACGCCCGTCACGGGAGACGCAGGAGACCTCGTATCCGTCGTCCGGAAATCTGAGGGTCCAATTTGCCAAGACTTCCCAAGGCCCCACGGCGTCGAGTTCTTCGACGTCGTCGAAGAGGAAGATGCCAATGTGTCGGGCCTCGCCGGCCGTAGTAGTTGTCATGAGACACACGATGGCAGGGCCGTTCGACAGACGAAAGTGGCAGGAATGCCGCAGATCGAAAGAATTCTGCCTGAATCGTGCGACACTGTCTGCATGCATCGCATTGTGGCTCTGGCTCTCCCCGACGTGGTTGCCTTCGACCTCGCAATACCGGCGCAGGTCTTTGGTCACAGTGACGAGCGCGAACGCTATACGTTCTCGGTCTGCGCGGAGATTCCGGGACTGATTCCGACGACATCTGGATTCGCCATTGAGGCGACGCGTGGCCTGGACTCGCTACTGGATGCGGACACTGTCATCGTTCCAGGATTCGTCCCCCTTGGAGACCCATCGGCCGCCGTACTCGACGCGCTGCGTGAAGCGTCTCACCGCGGCATTCGCATGGTTTCCGTGTGCACCGGCGCTTTCGCGTTGGCGGCCGCCGGGCTTCTCGACGGCAAACGGGCCACAACTCATTGGCGAGACGCCGCCGAACTCTCCTCCCGCTATCCGCGCATCAGCGTCGACCCCGACGTGCTCTACGTCGTTGACGGCGGTATCAGCACAAGCGCCGGAGTCGCCGCCGGCATCGACCTGTGCCTGCACCTTGTCCGACAAGATTTCGGCACCGACGCCGCAACCGGGATTGCTCGGCGCATGGTCGTGGCCCCTCACCGCGACGGCGGCCAAGCGCAATTCATTGAGCGCCCTGTCGTCGCCCACTCTGAAGGGCTCGCTGCCACCTGTGCGTGGGCGGTCGATCACCTCGCAGAGCCCATATCGGTCGCCGACATGGCCAAACACGCGCGCTGGTCTCCGCGCACCTTTGCCCGCCGGTTCCTGGCCGAGACGGGCACAACCCCCTTACGATGGCTCACGTCCCGGCGCGTCGACGAGGCACGGCGACTGCTCGAGGTCACCGATCTGACCGTGGAGGCGATCGCGCAGCGTTGCGGGCTCGGGACATCCAGCAACCTGCGATTTCACTTCGCGGGCGATCTCGCGACAACTCCCACAAATTACCGACGCATTCACCGCGGGACGTAGGGCACCGGCACCCATCCGCTCGGAGTCGAAAGCTTCTTTCTGGAATAGACGTCAGCGAGGCAGCTAGACCAACAGCAATCCGGAGGCCGACCATGCGGGTGATTGTGAAGTTGGTCTTCTCCGCCAGCTTCAACTCGAACGCTTGACGTTCGTATCCGATGCTTCCTAGGCGAAAAAGATGGACGCTTTATCCAAGAACGCACTGTTGTCTCGGAGCTCGCGGGCCACGGTCGTGACGGCCAAGCCGGTGGTGACGACCAGCTTCACAGCCTCGTCTTTGTAGTCAGGAGTGAACTCCGGACGTGATCTTGCCATGATGAACATTCTCCCTTGTGAGGTGTCTACCCAACGGGGTCACGGCCAAACAGATGCTCATCCCGGCGGTCGTCGTGATGAGGCCGACCATCCGGACGATTGGCTCGTAACTACTGGCGGCTAGATTGCCAGTTAGTACGGCTAGAGCGATCGGTACGGCAGTGCCAAATCGATCGTCGACGCGTCGCTGGGCGGTGACTTCTGGAACGCGTGGCCCGATTCGGCTCGCGGCTAGGAGCAGGGCGCGTTCCTTCCGGCCGGTCCACGCGTCGTGGTTGGATACGGCCAGTAGGAGTGGCAACTGCGGCTGGCGGCTGGGCTGAGACCAGCCGATTAACCAGGTCAGGTGGGTCACCTCCCAGCGAGCGAGGCCGGTGAGTACCGAGACCAACCGTGCCACCGTCCAGCCACCTAGCGGGTGCCCGCAGTCGTCATGATGAGGTCGACCGTCTGAACGATTGGCTCGAAGCCAGTGGCGGCTTGATTGCCCCGATGCGCGCCTAGTACTGGGGTGCTACTTTCCCGCTCTGAGGAATGCCAGGTAGTCCGACGACGAAAGCCGCCCCGGTTCGTAATTTGGATACAGATTTACGCATGTGCTCTCAATTCGAGGTCGCTGGCGTAACCAGATGAACCGGAGACTTTAATGCATCACCGCCTTCGACGCGTAGGTCGCGTCGCCCTCGACGTCAACCAGGTGGATCGTTTCCTGGCTGTCCGGGAGGCCGGGGAAACCATCACCCAGAGCGAGATGGGCGGCTTCGACGCCGCGTTCGAGCAACTGGGACCCACGGTCAGCCCCTCCTTGGTCGATTCCGTCAGTAAGGTTCGCACGTGCCCGCTCGACATGGTGAACGGTGACCAACCGCCCATGTACCAGCAGTGGCGATCGCCGGTGCTCCTCGCCACCGCCGACTCGCTCCAACTCGTGGCCCACCGGATCCTGCGCCGCACATGAAACCCGACCACTTCGCCCCAATCCCACCCGAACCAAGAAGGAGGCCAGCCATGGCCAGCCAACCGAACACAGCCACAGGACACGAGACTTCTCACCACGCCCGGCGCCACCTCCGCAGCCTTCTCGAGTACCTCGGCATGGTTGCGGCGATGCTCGCGGGAATGGTCATACTCGGTTTGATCCGAGATCTTGTCGCACCCGGTCCCGTCCTGCGGGCCGACGTCGAGGCGATCATCATGGCCAGCGAGATGGTCATCGGCATGTCAGCGTGGATGGTCGCACGCCGCCACGCCTGGCGCGGCATCGTCGTCATGTCCGCCGTCATGTACCTCCCCTTCCTCATCCTTGCCCCGCTATTCTGGGTCGGCACAATCTCCGGCGACGTACTCGCGGCCGGAGGCCACCTGCTGATGCTCCCGGCCATGGCCCTCGCGATGCCGCTCACGCACCGAACCCGTGGCCCCGCAGAACGGTTGAGGATGACCGAAGCGCCCACCATGGAAGCAGGGTCGTCGAGTGCCGACCTCGGCGCAACCGGTGAGCAACCTCGATGAGCGTGGACACGGGAGTCGCTCGCAAGCAGGATCTATTCGGCGCAGCGCCCTGAGTACATTTGGGTCTCCTGACCTCGGAAACGGGGATGGGGACTTGCCGGGAGAGCAAGCAGTGCGCAAGCCGACGACGTGTCGGTATGCGCTGGAGGAGAGAGCCGGCGCGGTCCGAATGATGCGGACATCGCAGGTGAAGTTGGGGACTGTGCACGGGATGGTGCGGGCGTGGGCCGATCAGGCCGCCATTCATGAGGGTGTGTCCGCAGGCGTGACGAGCGTCGAGTCTGTGAGGTTGCGGTTGTTGGAGCAGGAGAACCGTGTAGTGCCGGGCCTGATCACAGCGGACCTGGAGTGGGGTTAGCCGGCCCTGAGCCGAGTCATCGTTCCCGGCGCAACAAGCGTGAATTCGATCGACCCGCAGCTGGCAGAATGGGCGAAAGTCCGCAACATCCAGGCAGACGCGCTGCACGGCCCGACCGGCTCGACGGGCTTCGACGGCGCTCTGGACGACCCCACCGCGCACACGACTCGTGGCACCGCGATCTCCGCCGCAAATATGATCGACTACCCGACCGCGGGTCTTGAGTTGGCGGCCGGCGGCCTCGCGTGGCGAGCGCCGATCCTGCTCTTCCTGAGCCTCCTATTCTCGGTGGGGGTTTGACTAATTCCGACCATGATGAGGCGAGTGAATCGAGTGAAGCGAGTGAGGCAGCAAGTAGCCCAGATTTTGCTACTGCCAGCCCGCCGGAACAGCGTCGCATCGCGGTCGCGTGTTCGGGCGGGCTTCTGGCCTCTGGCGATAGAGTTCAGAACATGAGCGAGTCGAGAACTGAGCCGGAACGATCGGCCGCGCCGCGTCCGCCGTCTACGGGCTGGCTCGCATCCCGGCCCGGCGTGACCGATCTTCTCGTTGCCCTCGCGTATGCGCTGCCCGCGTTCGCGGTGGTCCTGGTAGTTGCCTTTGGCGATCACGACGCAATCCAATTCGCCTTCACTTCATGTGCAGTTGCGGCTTCGGGGCTGGCGCTGCTCTTTCGCCGCAGGGCACCCGTGCTCGTCTTCGTGCTGACGACGGCAGTGATGTTGGCCACGTTTTGGACTCCGGGTAGTATCGGCGTCATCGCGGTCGGTTGCGCGCTATATGCGGTTACGGTCTACCGCAGCGTGCGCGGCGCAGTCATCGGTTGGGGGGTCGTCGGCGTCCTGCTGGTCGTCGAGGGAGCCCTGCTGCCCCAGTCGGTGGCGAGCGTCGGCGAATCGGTGCAGGCAATCGTGGTGCTCGTTGTCGCCGTACTGGTCGGCCTCAGCGTCAGGAGCAGCCGCCATTTCGCCGCCGTGCAACTCGCCCAGCTGGCCCGGGAGCGCGAACAGGATGTGGCCGCCGCCGCCGCCGCCGAGCGCACCTCGATCGCTCGCGAGATGCACGACATCGTGTCGCACAGCCTCTCGGTCATGATCTCACTTGCTCATGGATCGGCCGAAATTGCGGCCAAGGAACCGGATCGTGCCGTTGAGGGGATGCGCGAGGTGGCGCGGACCGGGCGTGGTGCGCTGGGTGACATGAGGCGGATGCTGGGTGTCTTGCGAGACGCCCCCGACGGCAGACCCGCAGACGGAGCGACTTCAACCCCCGGAATCGAGGACTTGCCCGCATTGCTCGAACGTTTCCGTGCCACCGGGTTGCCCGTTAACATGCGCTCCAACGGCGACGCTCCACCGGATGCAGTCATGCAGCTGACCGTGTACCGCATCGTGCAGGAGTCGTTGACCAATGCGCTCAAGTACGCGCGCGGCGCAACACGGGTAGCGGTCACAATCACGTTCACCCCAGACTTGGTGACGGTGATCGTCGATGACGATGGAATCGCGGATGAGACTGCCGTCGATGATCTGGGTCGTGGTCTTGTCGGCATTGGTGAGCGCGTCGCGCTCTACAGCGGGAGGGTGACCGCTGGACCGCGTGACGGCGGTGGCTGGGCAGTGCATGCCCAACTCATCCCCCAAGTGGCGGCGTGAGCGGCACAGGCGAGGCGGCGGCGCCCATCCGGGTGATGCTGGTCGACGACCAGACGCTCGTTCGAATCGGGTTTCGAATGGTCCTCGACGCGGCGGACGGGGTCGAGGTGGTCGGCGAAGCCGCGGACGGAGCCGCCGCGATGGAACTGGCAAACGCACTCGTACCCGACGTTGTCCTCATGGACGTGCGCATGCCACGACTTGATGGGATCGAGGCAACCCGGCGGATCGTCGAGGACCAGCCGACCGTACACGTCATCGTCCTGACGACCTTCGACCTCGACGAGTATGCGTTCAAGGCTCTCCGGGCGGGGGCGAGCGGATTTCTGCTCAAAGATGTCGAACCCGCCGAACTGCTCGCGGCCATTCGTGCCGTCGCGGCTGGTGAGGCGGCGCTGTCATCCCGGGTCAGTCGCCGAATGCTGGACCTCTTTGGCCAGCGACTACCCGCGGATGATCCGGACGGCGGCGACCAGGCTGTCGCGGCGCTCACGCCACGGGAACGGGACATCCTGTTTCTGATCGCGCGCGGAATGTCGAACACCGAGATTGGCGAGCAGCTATTCGTCTCGGAATCCACCGTGAAGACCCACGTCGGTCGGGTACTCATGAAGTTGGGCCTGCGCGACCGCGTTCATGCTGTGATCTTCGCCTACGAACACGGCCTCACCTAACACCGACCGTCATAGAGAAGGCCTTGACCCTGGGAGCGTTGATCGAGGAAGCCGCACTTTCCCGGTTCATTCAGCTGGCAGCTCCAGCCTCGGCAGCGCTGGTTCAGCCCTGATCACCCGGTCGTGCCTAAAATCCCGGGGTCCTGGGCATGGTGATACCGCTTAAAAGACGCTTTGCAGCGGAGCTACATCCGGAGCCGTTTCACGTCTGACATGGAGGAGATCGTCTCCGGCATTCGCTGCGACACAATCAGTCGACGATATGGCTCTCCTGACGTAACTGTCGGCGCAGATCACGTATGTTTCCGCGGACGGTGCGGCCTGGATCGCCAGTGTCGTCGCGGAGAAAGCCCCCGATACTTTCTTCGTAGCCCTTGTTCGTGCAGTTATGTGAGGGTGTTGGCCTGTCAGGCCCGGCATGGTTCTTGCCCCCAGTCGCCCATGATCCGGGGGTGTTGTCACCCGGCCTGACTGGCAGCAGGTGATCGCTGATAGGGGCTGGACCGGG
>JACMOZ010000397.1 GCA_014377785.1 Aeromicrobium sp. | reverse complement strand
TGCACAACCGGCGCGGATCCCTGTACGATTTACTTCGTCGCAGCCGTCCTGAGGGCGTGCGCTGCGGGCCTTTAGCTCAGTTGGTAGAGCGCCACGTTTACACCGTGGATGTCATCGGTTCGAGCCCGGTAGGGCCCACCATATAAAGCGCCGGTCAGAAGGCGATTCGATCTCGCAAATCCCGGGTGGCCCCGCCTCTTCGGCTCCGCCGTTCTGGTGTGGTGTTAGTCAACAATCAGATTGGTCCAGACACACTCAGAATTTCGGACCGATATCAGTCGCAAATGCATTGCCGGGGGCTCAGCCCTCGATTACTTCTCGACGCCTATTTCGAGTTTTTTGGCGGCGGCCTTGGCTTTGATCCGCGCTATCCCAGAGAGATCGGAGTCTGTCTTCATGTAGTGGAGATAGGTCCGGTGTGTTATCAGTGCGCTCGGCGGAAGCACAAGCGGGGGTGGGCTCACCTATGCGAGTAAGTGCAAGTATCAGTGCCATCCTTGGGGCCCACTGTCTGAAACAGTGTTGGGTATCCTCTCTATTTGGGATGGTGGGGCTGATCTCCTTAAAGGAATCTCGGCCACCGGGGCTGTCCCTGGGACAGAAGGTGCTGCGCTCGTTCCGGCAATAGGCTTGTCTGTCCTGGGGGCGTTCGATACTGTCGCCGAATCGGCCCTCTCCTTGGATGCCGTAACGAGATTCACTGGCCAAAAACCCCTGCTTCAAGTTTTGATCCTCTTTTCAACTGGGGCTGAGGTGAAAAAATGGAGGGACACATCGTGAACAGAAGAACGGTATGGATCGCCGTGACTGTCTCGGCTCTGTGCGCGATTGCTTTACTGGTGTACGGAGTCCAGCGGCTCGGGCCTTTCGCGGATCAGGCAGTGCTGGCTGCGGTTGTCATAGGGCTCTGTGACAATTTAGCGCTGTCATTATTGCGTCGCCGCGCCAAAGCGAACCCCAATCCGGAGGGTGCGCGGAAGGGCAAGATGGTGGTTTATCTCAATCGCGCAACACTGACTTACATCCTCGCTCTGGCTCTACTTGGGTTGGTCCTCCTGGCTCTGGGGTTCATCTATCCCGGCCCAACGTCTCTTGTTTGGAGCCTTTCGAGCGCGGTCATGCTAATCCTTGTTATCGCTATGACTATTCGAATTCGAAAGCATTCGTAGCCCTCGGGGATAACCTTCAACTCCGATTGGTGAGGGACGCGTCCGTTTCATCGGTTGACGCTAATCAGAACCGTGGAGAGTAGATGATGAGCGGTGATCACACGACAGCCGATAATCACGATCCAGTGCCGGGGGAGCCTGGGTCAAGTCTGCCGTCTTCGGTAACTCTGGGCCAGGTGGTTCTCTGGTGCGGACGACCAGATGCGCGCGTTGTGTTCATGCCAGCCGATCTCGTGCTCGTTCCGTTCACCGTGCTCTGGGCTGGAATCGCAATCCTGATCGGTGTCATGGCTCTTAACGGTGGGAGCCGCATGCCGACGGGCATAGCGATCTCAATAATTGTGGTTTTCGGTTTAGTTGGCCTTTATCTGCTTGTCGGTAGATTTGTGGTGAAGGCGATATTGAACGCTAAAACATCCTTCGTGGTGACGGCCTCGGACGCGATAGTCGCGCGCGGTCGTACTATTACGCGATTTCCTTTGCACCAGCACGCGGTCGAAATCACTCGAACACGTCGCGGCGGACACGCCACCGTGTACTTCGGGGATTCATCAGGCGGAGGAATGGATGTCGGCAATCTCGGTTTGGATTTCCTCGCCCCCAAGTACAGTCAACGACTGCGAAGCCGAATCTGGAAAGCGCACGTCATGGCGTTTTATAACGTTGCCGATGTGGCTGGCCTGATGGATTCCTTCCGCCGTGCAGGAGTCCCCACTATTTAACAGCTGCGGTTTGGGCTGCTTTGCGAGGGCGTCTCTCCTCTGGTGAGGAGATGAGTGCTCGGTTTGTTGCCCGACTCACAATTCTGTCCGCCGTTGCGTCCCCCCTCCCCCCGGTGCAGCAGTGCGGCTATTGGGACTGCCCCCGGTTTGATTGTGTTGACGCACGAGGCGAGGCCAGAACGGCGTCTTCGGTCGACGACACCGATGCGGGTTCCCAAGTGACACAGAACCGTCGCGATCTGATTCGGGTGGACTGGCTCTAGTTTTGTCGCGATAGCCCTCCGGTTTGCGGGCGAGAACGACGGGCCTATTCGCGTTCGCCCGAGAACTTTCGCAAATGAGTCAAATAAATTACTTTCTATTTTAGAAACACATTAACAAGATGAAATCAAATCAACCAAACGAGAGATGAGCCCCATGAGCAATGCAGATCTGACTCCCGCTGCCGCCCGGGAAATTCTCATTGTCGCAAGCAACGTCAGCAAACAGGGCGATGCCATCGGTAAGAGAGCTTGGCTCGGGCCGGCCCTGAGTGTGTTCATCGGCCTTCTCATCGGCGCCTTTCTGATGGCGTCCATCTACCTCCTCCCGACGGCGACGGGGTTGCAGGCCTTCCTGATAAGCGCGGGCTACGCGGCAGGGATCGGCATCAGCGTCATCGCCTACAACCTCGGTCGCAAGGTCACGCTGACCGGATGGGTGAAGCGATACCAGAAGGGGCTTTCCATCTCGTGTGTCGTTTTCTTCGTCTCGCTCGCGGTGTCGTTCCTCGTCGCCGAGCGGACGCTGTGGCTGTGGGTTCCCCTCGCGGTCGCTACGGTCCTGCCCATCTCGATTCTCGGAACCAAGAAGAGCGCCCAGTGAGCACCGAAGAGCGGACCCACCCACGCCACCACGTGGACAAACCCTTGACGGCTCCGATCCGGCTCAGCATCATCGCGGTCCTCAGTCGCGTCGACGAAATCGAGTTCCGCGTCCTGCGTGACACGATCGAAATCAGCGACTCCGCGCTCAGTAAGCAGACCAGCCAACTGGAAGCCGTCGACTACATCGCCATCCGAAAGGGCTACCTCGGGAAGCGGCCCCGGACCTGGCTGTCGAGCACCGCAGCAGGACGAGCGGCACTCAAGCATCACCTCGCGGCCCTCGACGACATCGTCAACGGCACCTCCTGACCCGCACCGCACGTGCACCCCACCTCGAGTGCTATTCGTTCGTTCAGGGTTCCGCTTGCGGACACGTGCCGCAAGTTGACCAGAACGCGCAGCGCGGATCCTCGCTCGGTGCGATCGGACTAACACTCGGGCGAGCCACCGGAGAAATCCAAGCCACAGCACTGCTCTGCGAAGCCCTAGCGGGGACCCCCTCATGTATGCCTAACGCAAAACATGGCCACAAGAGCGGGAAGAGGCCACGCTCAGCCACGGTCGAGTACACGCCGAAGACCGCGTGGGTGGCGATGAGGTTCCCGCCGTGGAGGGGCGGGGGCATCGATACGCAAGGAGTCGCTGGGAGCGCGGCTTGGTGATCGGGTCGGCGTCCTGCCTGGTCCGGAATGTTCGTGCATTCCGGAAGGTTGCTGGTCTTATGGGAATCAAACCGGGAAAACTTGCGCCTCAATTGTCACTTTCTCTGACCGGAGGAGGTTCAACGGACGACCTCTATCTGGGTACGGGCGAGGGTGGCCGTTTCCCGCTCGTGGCCTTCTATCGCGGGGTGCATTGCCCGGCCTGCCGACGACAGCTGAAGGAACTGGACGAACGGCTGGCCGAGCTTCGAGCGGTCGGAGCCGGCCGAGCCGTCGCAGTG
>JACMOZ010000396.1 GCA_014377785.1 Aeromicrobium sp. | reverse complement strand
TCAGACCGCTCCTACCGCTTCCTGGAAGCGGCCGCTCATTCATCTGGGCTCCGCGCGAGCGCTAAGCGCCCCAATCGCGGTCGTTCAACTGAATTCGTATCGATTCCGAAAGTGGTCGTTTGCTCACCGGCCAATAGTTCGTTAGAGTCTATCGATATCGCTCGTTCCTCGGCACGACGAGCGGCCACATCCCTGCTATGCTCGACCATTGCGACCAATGATACGCCGAGACGCTGAACGGATGACGAAGAAGCCGAGTCGGCCGAGGAAGCCGAACGCGAAAGAGCAATGGGTCGACGCGGTCGTGTTTGCGCTTAGCGAGTGCGTACGCTTCGTCACGATGGTGAACGACGCCATGCGCGACAGGACATTCTCGCGTCTGCCCGGAAGCGAGTTCCTTTACAAGCTGAAGGGCGCTGACGGGCGCACATATACTTGTGGCCGCGAAGCGCAGCGTCGGCTGGAAGTAGCCGCCGAGAGCTCGCTTCGCGGCAGCAGGTTTGCCGAGACGGTGAGCTTCGAGCGCTTTATGAACGCGTTGAAGCCAGCAATCGTCGACCGCTTTATCACGAAGGGGACAGAGGTCGACGTTGCGTCGGTGGACAGCGTATTCTCCACCGCGCTCCGCGAGGCGGCCAAGGCACGGGGAGATGGCCGCCACCTTATCCCCTGCCAGCTCATGTTCCAAGCGGAACCCGACAGTTTCTCAATTGGGCCCGTCACGTTCCATAACCGCGAGACCTTCAAGCCGGTGTTCGAGGATCTCGTGAGGGAGAACCGGGCGAAGGAAGCCTGCTCGGGAAAGCCGACAATTGCGGATCAGGTAATCGGGTACTTCGCTAACTTCACGTGGGTGGCAGACGTAATCGTAAAGGGGTGCGACCAGCAGATCGGCAAGGAGCGCGCCAACCAAGCCGTTGGTGCTGCGGTCGACTTTATGCACGTACTGTTCGGCCATTACCACTCGCGCAATATGGTGGTCGGCGGACCCGGGCTCGACGCTGACATCCGCGCCGAGATGGAGGTCCGCGACGGTGATACGAAGCTGAGCTACTCGATCGGATCGACCTCGGCGATGGGCTTCCCGGAGGGCTGGTCAGCCATGCTTGAGGAACCAGGCGCCAAGGCGCTTATCAGCGCAGCTGGCCGCGCGATCGAGGCGATCACCGACCCGTCCCGTAGCCGCCCGCTCGCGCTGCGGTTCGTCGACGCGGCGGCATGGCACGGTCAGGCGGTGCGCGAAACATCCGCGGCGGCGAGCATAATCAAGTCGGTCACGGCATTGGAACGCCTCGTCACCGTCGCCAAGAGCACCGACACCACGAGGATCGTCACCGAGCGCAATGCCGCCTTGAGTTACGACACGCAGGGCGATGAGCGCTTCGCCGATCTCGTGAAGCGGATGGAGAGCATCTACGACCTCCGCTCGCGTCTGGCCCACGGAACGCTTTCGCCTTTCGACCCGGAGGTAAGGCATCGTCGCTACGAAGTGCTCGCCGCGGCGGAGAAATCGCTAATCAACGGCCTAGACCTTCTCGACCAGGATGGACTGTTCGATCAGACGCTCAGCAAGGGGGAACTGACAGCGGGCCTTGAGCGCCTCATTACTTGGGCGAAACGCATTGATGCGCATCGGGCGAAAACGGGTCCGGTGCCACAAGAAGACGTCCGCTAAAGACGGCGCGTAGCTGAGCGCTCCAAATTCGGTCGTTCGCGGCTGGCCTGGTTATTTCCGAAAGCGGCGCTTCGTTCAGGTTGATTGATGGAGGCGGAATGACGATCTCTCCTTCATGGCAAAAGTCGGTAGAAACCAGCCGTGCCCGTGTGGCAGCAGTATAAAGTACAAACGCTGCCATGGCGCGATACCGACACAGGACAAATCTGCGCTGCCGCCCGGCGTTTGGGCCGACATCGAACGCTCTAGGCGTCAGGTCGAGGCCGTCCAGCATCGGAGGCAACAGCAGCAGGGGCTCGGTCGCCCGATTATCTCTGAGCAGATATCCGGGCTGCGTGTCGTCGCTGTAGGCAGCCGGCTGTACCATTCGTCGAAGTGGCGCACCTTCCACGACTTCCTACGCGACTACCTGCTGGGAAGTCTCGGCCCCGACTGGGCGAACGCCGAGCAGGCCAAGACGATCGATAAGCGGCATCCTATCATGCGGTGGTATGCCCGAGCGTCGGAGCAGGCCAAGTCGCTTCAGACCGCGAATGGTACGATGATCAGCGGCCCGATGACAGGGGCTATGCGCGCGTTCGTGAATCTCGCGTACAATATCTATCTGATCGCCCATCATGGCGAGGGGCAGGCGATGGCGGATGTTTACCTGCGCCGTCTGAGGAGCGCGCGGACTGACGACTTTACCGGCGCGCTGTTCGAAACCTACGCTGCAGCGGCTTTCCTGAAGGCCGACTTCAAGTTGTCATACGAGGAGACGGCGCCCCGTTCGACCTCTTGCGTTGAGTTCGTCGCCAAGTGGCAAACTACGGGCGAGCAATTCTCGGTCGAGGTCAAGTCGCGGGTTCACGGCGGCGACGCCTTGCCGCCCGTTGACGACGCCGGCGAGGCGAAGCGTCTCCGAGTAGGCGCCAAGCTCGTGAAGGCGTTATCGAAGGAGGCCGAACACACGCGTGTCGTGATGATCGAGGTCAACGTGCCGGACCGCCTCGTCGATGACGACCGGCTTCAGGGATGGGCCGCGGCCGCGGTCTCGCAGATCCGCGGCAACGAGACCGCGACACGGTCGGACGGGTCGCTATATGCGCCTGCCTACGTTTTTGTGACGAACCATACCTTCCACCACGACCTCGCCGGTCCCGACGGCGGCATGCAGCTCGTCGCCGAAGGCTTCCGGATACCCGACTTCGGCCCCGAGGTGCGTTATGAGGGGTATGCAGCTATCCTCGCCGCGCGGGAGCGCCACGCGGCGATGATGGCGTTGATCGCGTCGATCAGGACGCATTACGAAATTCCCGCGACATTCGACGGCGAGATGCAGGCGAGCCTGACCGCGAACGGCGGGACCCCACCCCTGCGCATTGGCGAACGATATCTGGTGCCGGATGGCGGCGGTGTCGATGTGCCGGGGCGGCTGGAGAGCGCCGTCGTCCTCGAGACCGAGCGACTGGCCTATGGCATTTACGAACTGGACGACGGCAAGCGCATCATCGCGACCAATCCGATGACCACGGAGGAGTTGGACGACTACCACCGCTATCCTGACACCTTCTTCGGTGCGATTACCCCGACGCCGGGATCGGCCCGTACGTTCGTCGATAAGTGCGACTTCCTCTTCAAGACGTACCAGCACAGCACGCGAGAGAAGCTGCTGGAGTTCATGGCGGCAGCCGAGGACATCGACCACCTGCGGCAGCTCGACCGACGCGACCTCGCCATCATCTACTGCGAGCGCATGGCGCACGCGATGAAAGCAGACGAGGATCGGGTGGTCGGGCGCAAATCAGATGCGAACCCTGCTTGAGCGACCGGCACCGGGGTGTTTGATTAGCCGGCGCTCCGAAGCTGATCCCGCATTACACGCAACGAAGTTCTCGGACGTCACATCAGGATGCGAAAAACCGGATGGCCCCAGTGCAGGTCCTTCTATGTCTCTCGCCAGATGGGCTTGTCTGCCGTCTTCGTGCTTCTCTGCGGACTTATCTGTCGAGCATTCGGCGAACGAGATTCTCGTCAGGCTTTGGAACTCCATAGACGTTCGCGAATGCGGCACCCGCCGACGTCACGAAAGCGATAATCTCCGCATCGCTCCATTTGCGGCGTGCTTCCGAAACCTGAACCTGGTTGCGACGTGCCATGGAGCGTCCGTGGCTAGTGTCGGCGAACCAGTTTGTGCCTTTAAGGTCGGTGCCCCCCGCCTCGATGCGCAGCAATCCTGTCCGACTGAAATGGTCGTACATTGCGATACCACGCTCGATAACTTCGGTCGCTTCCCTGATGAAGCTGTTGAGCAGAAAAAAGCCGTCGGACAGCCGGGCCGTATCGAATGACCAGAGCTCACCCGTATCCTCAAACCACTGTGCCGCGGACCACGCCGTTTTCACACCGTCCGTCGTTTTGATCCCGTAGCGAATGACCCCTTCGTCGTTCAACCCGCCATCGCCGGAGCCGGCCGTGTACATGGGCTGTGGCCCGGTCCCTCCCGCGCGGTGCTGGAATTGATGCACGACGAGGGCCGCCGGGACGCCGTTTGCGAAGCCTTCCGGCACCATACGCACATACAGCCTAGGTGCCTCGTCGCTCCCCACGGACATCTGCCCCGCGCCGCCGTGAAACGGCTGATGCTCGAACACCTTACCGACAGGAAACCAGACCGATGGATCACCGTCGCGTGAGGGCACGCCGGCCGGACCCGGGTCATTGGCGCGGGCGGTTAGCCAACCCGTCAGCGACAGCTCGATCGCGCTGCGCAGCTCCTTCGCGAGGTCGTCCTGCACCTTCTTGCGCTCGGCACCGCTCATCGTCGCCGACGCTTCGTAGAAGACGACCGCGCGACGGCCGCGGATGTCGAAGGGCAAATCCTCATAGCGTTGAGGCCCGAACGCCTTGTTCGCCACGAGGATGATCTTTTCGTCGGTGAGCCTGGCCCACGCCCATCCGAGTTCGATCAGGACGTTGGGGTTGGGAAGCTCGCGCGCAATCTCGCCTTCGCCAACCTCGGACCTGCCGACTGTCGTAATGTCGGCGACGAAAGTTCCCGCGGCAGTGATCTTGTCGAGGATCGTCTCCGAGATGAGCGGCATCCCCGGCGTGCCCTTCGTATCGTGGTCGATCTCAGGACGGTCGCTCTCCTCTAGAGCCAATTCATCGCTTAGCATCTTGAGCGCGTCGACGATCGCTCCCTGTACGAGGTTGCGGCACAGTTTCCCCGGGCGGTCGCTTTGCCAAGACCAAAATACCTTCATGCATCCGTCTCCCCGTCGACGTTCCTTAGCCCGTCTTATTCGTGAGGCTTGGCGGATAAGGCCAAGATCGGGGTCTCGTGCGCTGGCTTTGGGGTTTTGACGCGGGCGTTGGTGGCGCTGTGGCTGCGCTTTTGTTTGGGCTTGCGGGTTGCGGTTTTGGGGTTTG
>JACMOZ010000044.1 GCA_014377785.1 Aeromicrobium sp. | reverse complement strand
GAACGAGGTAACGACGGCAACCACGTGCGTCGTCGGCAGGTGGGACATGCAACCCCTCGCGGTCTGAGCCGCCCCACCGAGGACCCGATCGGATCAGCCGTTACTATGGTCGCATGGGGGGCAGATGACAGCGAACAGCCCCGCCCGCGTCCGTGTGAGCGTGTGCATGGCCACCTTCAACGGGGCACGCTTCGTTCATGAACAGATCGCCTCGATCATCGAACAGCTCGCGTCGGACGACGAGATTGTGATCGTCGACGACGCGTCGACGGATGACACCCGTGAGGTCATTACGGCAATCAACGACTCTCGCGTTCGCCTTTATGCGCAGCCAATAAATGCCGGCTATGTGCGCGCCTTCGAGCGGGCGTTGCAACTGGCGACCGGAGACATCCTGCTGCTGTCCGACCAGGACGATGTGTGGACGCGGGATCGGCTTGCACGCATGTGCGCCGCCCTCGAGTCGCGCTCCGTCGTTGCCGGCAATTACTCTGTGCTCGGTGCTGCTGGGGAGCCGACTCGGCGTCCTCTGCTTGCATCGCGTTTCGACAACTCACCGCGCCGCAACGAGATCGGTATCTTGATTGGCTATCGACCGTACTTCGGATGCGCGATGGGCCTGACGCGACAAGTACTGTCCGCGGTTCTTCCAATTCCGCACTACTTCTTCGAATCTCACGACCTGTGGCTAGCGCTCGTCGGCAACGAGCTGCGGTCGCTTCACCACCTCGACGCGCCTGTCGTCACACGCCGGTTGCATGAATCCAACGTGACCCCCCTCGGCTGGCGATCGCTCAGATCGATCATGCGAGCAAGGATAATGCTCTTGCGGGGGCTTCTGGACGCCCGACATAGAGCGCGCGCACGGGTAGGCTGACTAGCCATGACGCTTGATATCATGATGCCTTTCTACGGTCGCTTCGATCATTTTCGCGAAGCCGTTTTGAGCGTGATCGCCCAGTCCGACCCCGACTGGCGGCTGACCATACTTGACGACGTCTACCCCGACACCGCTCCCGGCGAGTGGGCGGCAGCCATTGAAGACGAGCGCGTGACCTACCTGCGCAATGAGATGAATCTGCGCCCGAGCCGCAACTACAACAAGGCGGTCTCACTAGTGAGTAACTCATTTGTGGTGATCATGGGCTGTGACGACGTAATGCTGCCCGGCTTCGTTGCCCGCGCGCGCGAGCTAATCGCGCGCTTCCCGGATGTCGACATCATTCAACCCGGTGTGTCGGTGGTCGACGAGAACGGCACCAATTCGCGCCCCCTCGCTGACACGGTAAAGTCCTGGCTTGCACCGCGCGGCCCGAAGCCGCTCTCGCTGCAGGGCGAAGCCCTCGCGGCCAGTTTGCTTCGCGGAAACTGGACGTACTTTCCCTCGCTCATCTGGCGCTCGAGTAGCGTCGCCTCCGGATTCCGCACGGATCTTGACGTCGTTCAAGACCTGGCAAAGCTCATGGAAATTACCTTCGACGGCGGGGCGCTTGTGGTGGATGACACCATAGTTTTTCAATACCGTCGACACTCCGGTAGCGTCTCCGCGGTGACCGGGCCGGACGGAACCAAATTCGTGCAAGAGCGCGCTGTGTTTGAGGAATGCGCCACCGCATGCGAGGACCTCGGCTGGAAACGCGCAGCCAGGGTTGCTCGACGTCATCTCTCGTCGCGCCTCAATGCGCTCACTGAGGTGCCCGCTTCCCTACGTTCCGGGGATTCTGCCGGTCGCGTTAGCCTGCTTCGTCACGTACTCGGACGCTCCACCACGGTCCCGAGCCGATCAGGTGCTCGTCGATAGAATCGTGCACGTGCCCCCAGACATAACAACTACCCTCATCGTCATGCCGGCGTTCAATGAGGAAGCGTCCGTGGGCGACGTGGTGCGGGAAGTGTTTCGCAAACTGCCCGGCGCTCAAGTGCTCGTCGTCGACGACGGATCGACGGACGGCACGAAGGACGCCGCCGAAGCAGCCGGTGCACTTGTGGCACAGCTGCCCTTCAACCTCGGCGTCGGTGGAGCAATGCGCACGGGATTTCGCTACGCCCGCGACTCGGGCTATCAGAACGTCATCCAAATCGACGCCGACGGTCAGCATGACCCTGCAAGTGTGCCCGATCTTCTTGGCGCTCTGGAGAATGCGGACCTCGTGCTCGGCGCCCGCTTTGCCGGACACGGAGAGTACGAGGTACGCGGGCCCCGCCAATGGGCCATGGTCACGCTTGCCAGTATTTTGAGCCACACTTCGCGCACGCGCCTCACCGACACGACGTCAGGATTTCGGGCATCCGGACCGAAAGCGGTCAGGCTTTTTGCTGAGCACTATCCGGCTGAGTACCTGGGAGACACGATAGAGGCCTTGGTGATCGCGTCGCGATCCGGTCTCGTTATTCGACAGGTGCCTGTGGTGATGCGAATTCGCGCGGGCGGAGTTCCCTCGCACAATCCTTTTCGGTCGGCTGCCTACCTTGGCCGGGCGATCCTCGCTCTCGCGTTCGCTTATATCCGACCCAAGTCCACCTACCGTGTGGGAAGCATGGAATGACCCTCTCCAGCTATATTTTCGGAGTCGTCTCAGCGGCCCTTGTTCTGATCGTCGTTATCGAGCTGCTCCGTCGGCGTCACCTGCGGGAACGTCACGCGATGTGGTGGCTTGTCGCCGGCGTACTCGCTCTCATTGCGGGAATCTTTCCCAACACGCTCGCCTGGGCTGCGGGCCTGCTCGGTATTGAGATTCCCATCAATCTTGTCTTCTTCGCGAGTATCGCCATCCTTTTTCTGGTCTGTCTCCAGCACAGCTCGGAGCTGACTCAGCTCGAATCGAAGACACGGACCCTCGCCGAAAAGGTGGCGATCCTCGAACTCAAAGTGCGGGACCAGGCATTACCTCTTCCCGACAGCGAAAAATGATCCGCTAAAGAGATTTCTCAGTCTTTTCTTTCGCGATCCACTCCTGAAGCGCAGCGACACCCTTGGCAACGGTCCATCGGGGGCTCCAGTCGATGGTCTCGAGGCTCCTGTGAATGTCGCACTCGGCATGCCGCACATCTCCGTCTCGAAAAGCCCCGGTCACGTGAGGCGCCGGTGCGTCATGGAATGCTGCGATGTGACCCGCAAGACTCGCGATTGTTGTGCCAACCCCAGACCCGATGTCAAAGATCGACGGGGTCGTGGCGGGTCGAGACTCGAGCACCGTTGCAAGCGAATCGGCGACGTCGTCGATGTAGACGAAGTCGCGGGTGATGAGACCATCTTCGTAGACCGGAATGGACTGCCCATCCATAGCGATTTGCGAGAACAACGACACGATACCGGTGTACGGATTCGAGAGGGACTGTCCTGGGCCGTAGACGTTCTGGAATCGCAAGATTGTCAGCTCGCTATCGTTCGATCCGGTCCATGCGGTGAGTAGGTGTTCCTGTGCGAGCTTTGTCGCCCCATAAACGCTTGTGGGTGCCGGCCAGGTGCGGAGGGCCTCGCTGGGCACTGGGACCGCGCCGTCGAAGTCCCACGCGGCGGCCTCCAGTTGGGTATGTGACCGCTGCCCGGGAGAGAAGAGGTCTCCGTTGCCTCGCTTCCAGGTGCCCTCCCCGTAGACCGCCCGGCTGCTGGTCAACACGAAGTGCGCCGGAATGTGGCCCACAGCACCGAAGGCATCGAGCATCGTGGTGGTCCCAACGACGTTGACCTCGGCATGCCGTGTCGCTTCGCGGAGAGATTGAGCAGTGCCTGTCTCGGCGGCGAGGTGCACGACGACATCCGGTCGCACTGTCTCGAGGAGACGCGACCACTCGGAGGAATCGGTTACGTCACCG
>JACMOZ010000395.1 GCA_014377785.1 Aeromicrobium sp. | reverse complement strand
TCGACTCTGAACATGCCGCCGACACCGCAGGAGGACTCACGCTCGGTGCCGGTCAACCCGTCGACTTCAAGGGCGCAGTCAACGCGATTGCGCAAATCGCCGCCATTCCCCTCGCACTGGTACTTGCCCGCTATAGCGCCGCCACAGAGTCGAGACGACAGGAGCCCGCTCACGTTACGGAGTCAAAGCCGGCGAACTGAACTAGCTGTAAACATGTGGTGTGGTGCGCCCGGGGCAGGTCTTCGGACCCCGAGAGAAGGGCCTTAGCTCGTGCCGGTGCCAACGATTTCTTCGACCTGAGGAATCCGATAATTGGAGCGCCCTTCGGCGTGAAGTGCAGGACGCCGAAGTGCCGATCGGCTTCCTGGCCTACCTCGACGACGACCTCGACGCCATCCGCCATCTTCGCCGGAACTCTTGCCCTGTTTCAACAGGCCGGGTTCACCCGGATCGGGCGCACCAACCCAACCCAACCCGACCCGACCCGACCCGACCCGACCCGTGATGAGACACGCACTCATGCACCAGTAGCCGGACAATCTGCGGGCACTCCCCCGCGTTTGCTGCCTTCGGATCCTCTCGATTGACGAAGGCGTCGCGAATGACCTTATCCGGAGGAAAAATTCTCTCAAGTACCTGCTGTGGGAGACCTCTAGGGCCGAAACGCCGCAGCTTGGCTGGTGCCGATAAAGCGTGGCTCGGCTCCAGCCGACCAGGGTCGCCGCCTGGGCTGCGGTCTTGCCCGCCGCTCGGGCCTGGCTAACCGGCTCAAGGTTCTGCGAGATAAGGGCCGGGTCGCTGAGCGAACGCCCAAAGCGGTACCGGATTGGCGGGCGGCCGCGATCCCGGCGATGACCCGTTCCACCAACAGTTCGCGTTCGTACTCGGCCACAGTGGCGAGCATGTTCAGTATCAACCGGCCAATCGATGTCGCAGTGTCGATTCCGTCAGAAATCGACCGGACGCCAATGCCGGCATCCCGCATCATGTTCACCGTGTTCAGCACATCGATCAGGGACCGGCCGAGTCGGGCAATACACCACACCACGACGGCGTCCCCGGACTTATTGACATCTCTGAACGCAATTCGGAGCCGGGCACGTATCTTGAAAAGCATTAGCTTTCCAAGACGGCCCTGGTGTGCGCGACGCGGTGTTGGAGCGCCCGTCTCGCCAAAATGAATGCCCAGATCTTCGACGCACTCGACATCCAACAAACCGCTCAAAGATTGAAAAAACCATGCCGAGGTTGCGGCTGAGCGCGCGATGAGAAGCAGCCACCCGGGAAACGGAAAGCAAGATTTTCCACAGTTTCCGAACCTATTTCGAGCGTGGGACGAGAATTTTTCCTGGGTCAGGTTAACGGGAGGTTAACTATTTAAGCGTTAGGGTAAACGCCTCGATCGGCGCTGATAGCGTAAAAATTTCATCGAGTGTTCGTCAGTTCCCGAGTTGTCGAATGTGGCCATTGACTTCGCGGATATCCCGTCCGCACCGGTGCGTTGTTCCCCCGCAACCCGATTCCAAACAAAAGGAACCCCGTCCTTTGTTAGATTTGCTGACCCTTCACGCCGCCGCCCCTGCTGTTCCGGCAATCGACAGTTTCATCACGTCGACAGTTTCGCAGTCACTCAAATACCTCCCCCTTGGCGTCGCCGGCATCATCGTCTGGGGGCTCTGGCTTTATCGCGTGGTCATGTCGGGCATAGCCAAGCCGATCGAGAGCGACTTCCGCTCGTCCACCTCGGTCATCGTCCCCTCCTACCACGAGGATCCCGACATTCTGATGCGGTGTCTGGAGAGCTGGCGGGCTCAAGACCCGACTGAGATCATCATCGTGCTCGACGTGGCGGACATCGTGGCCTATCGGCGCATCGTCGATCTCGGCGACCCGCGCGTGTTTCCGATCCTGTTTCATCACGTCGGGAAGCGCTCGGCTCTCGGCGTCGGGATCCGCGAGGCCACAGGTGAAATCCTGGTTCTCGTCGACTCCGACACGTCGTGGGAACCTGGATTGCTGGTCAACGTGCAAAAGCCGTTCGCCGATCCGTTGGTCGGTGGAGTGGGAACTCAACAGAACGTCTACCAGCGCAACTCCAGTTTGTGGCGCCGGGTCGCCGACTGGCTCGTCACCCTGCGCTACTACAATTACGTTCCGGCCATGGGGCGTGTCGGTGCCGTGCCGTGCCTTTCTGGCCGCTCTGCCGCCTACCGCAGATCCGCCGTCTTACCGGTTCTCGACAACCTCGAGAACGAGTTTTTCCTCGGGCGCCGATGCATCGCGGGCGACGACGGTCGGCTCACCTGGCTTGTATTGGCGTCAGGATATAAGACCGTTCACCAGTCGAGCGCGCGAGCCCTCTCGATGTTCCCAGCTGGGTTCGGGGCGTTCATAAAACAGCGGGTGCGCTGGAGCCGCAACTCCTATCGGGCATACCTGACCGCTATCGGCAAAGGGTGGGTCTGGAGGGTTCCCTTCGTGACCAAGATCACTGTGCTCCAGATTCTTCTTACTCCGGTGACAATGGGCTTGACCCTTTGGTACGTGATCTTCGCCCGGCTTGACTTCACCGCGCTCGGCATCATTTTCACAATCGCGTTTATCTTGATCGGACGCGCAATCCGGGGCGCGTCGAACCTCAAGCGGCACCCCTGGGACATCTTCATCCTGCCCATCCTTGCGATAGCGGTTATCTTCGTGGCACTTCCGATCAAGACTTACTCGTTCTTCACCATGAACAAACAGGGGTGGTTGACTCGGCATCCTGACACGATTGGCGGCGACGGCCAGAATGCGGCCAGCCTGATGCCTGAGGCGGTGCAGCTGTGAGGCGCCGCGAGCAGTTCGGTGCCCTGGTTGCAGTGCTTGGCCTCGCCTTGGCCGCAGCGGCGCTCAATCCGACAGTGGTGGCGGCGGCCACTCCGGGCGATTCCGGCAATGCTGTGCCCCCTGTCACGGGCCACCCGTACCCTGGCGATCCGGCGAAGGAAGCCGCGATCGTCGCCACTGAGGATCAGCGCATCTATGATCTTCGCGCCATTACAGCTGCAGCACGGTGGCAAGGAATCGCAACCCTGACTCCTTATGAGGTGAATCTCGGTTCAGTCCCCACACTGGTGCTGGTGGAGCGCACAGATCCGTACACACTGGCCGATATCCAGACGCTGATCCCGTCCACTCTCGTTCGTCAGCCCGATGCCACCTTCTTGTTGTCGGAAAACATCGTCGTCGAGGCAGGAAGCGTGCTGGACTTATCGAACCCGGACGGGGTGACCATCCATCTGTCGAGCTCAAGCAGAGGCTTCGTCTCGATCGTGGGTCTCGGAGGTTCAATCCGAGTGACCGGATCCGCCAAAGCGCCCGTGCGCATCGGAAGCTGGGATCCAACCCTCGGGGCTGTGGATACCAATACCGCTGATGGTCGCGCCTACCTCCGGCTCATTGGCGGAACTGCCAATTTCAGCTACGTCAACTTCGATCACCTCGGGTTCTGGAGTGGAGGAACCGGCGGCCTCGCGCTCACCGGAACCTCGATCAAAGCAAGCACCGTGGCGAAAACCGCTGCACCCAAGCCCGACGCGCCCCCGGTGGCAGCCAAGGTGCACGGAGTCACGATCAAGCCAGTCGGTCCCAGCGGTTCCATCACTGACGTCGCAGCAGCAATCGCCGGGGCAACGGCCGAATACAGCTACGTCACGGCGAGCCTCTCGCACGTCTCGATCGAGGCAAATGCCTATGGGCTTTTCGTCAATGGCTCGAAGGGGGTCCAGATCGCCGACACGAGCGTACGTGACAGCCTGGTCGACGGAATCGTCTTTCACCGCTTTGTCACGAACAGCACGATCTCCTCAACGGTCACCGACAACAACGCGGTCGATGGGTTCGCTATGACTCGCGCATCCACCGGCATTTTGATCAACGGTCTCACCGCGAACGGCAACGGCCGCGATGGAATCGTCCTGAACGGAGGACCACTGGCGAACGGGCCGAACCCTGCTGGAACCCCGGTGGGCAGCTACGGCAATAATTCGCTTGCCAACAGCACCTCGAACGACAACGCCCGCTACGGAATCAGCGTGCTTGGCGGAAACGGGGTGAGGTTGAGTCAAAACTTGGTCGGCAACAACGTCATGGGCATTGTCGTGAGCAAGGCGGCTCTCTCTGTTCTCATCGCCGGCAATACGATCGACAACAGCGCCAAACACGCCATCGCCCTCGTGGGTGGCACCACGAAGACGACTATCCGAGAGAACTCGATTTCGGGAGCAGACATCGGCATTTACCTCCGTGATTCCTCGGCAACTGTCGAGCGAAACCGGTTAACGAACGTCTCCAACCACGGCATTACTCTGATCGGCGCCGCCACAGGCTCCTCCGTAGTCGACAACACGGTAAGCGGAACAGGTCCGAATGCCGTTGACACGGCCCGCGCAACGGGCATGACCGTGCATGGCAACACAACTTCAGGGTGGACGAACACCAAGCCGCTCAGCGTGATCCTTGCTGGGATTTTCCAACCGCTGACCGTGCTGTGGATGATTCTCGGTCTGATCGTGCTGATTTCCGCGCTCAGTGGAATCGGGCGGAAGCACTCCGGTTTCCGGCATCCGTACGCCAACCACGTTCCGCTGTCCAGTCTGACCAGGGGCGTGATCGCACCGGAAGAACTCGGTCTGATGGGGATGCACACCACACCGGCAACAATGCCGACACCGCGAGTTGCCGGCGCCGTTCGAGCGCGCCCGACCCTGGCGGTCACCAAGCGCCGGCGAAGACTTCTCACCAAAGCCGTCAACCAATGAACCGAGCGATGGTGACGCCGCTCGCACTCGCTTGCGTGGCTCTTCTTCTGATAGCCGGCATCGTGTGGGGGGCAGTGGTACTCACGGGTCATCTCGACCCATCGGCCGTCGGTACCTCTAAGCCCGGTCCCGCGAGAACACCGAATGTGCGCGATAGCGCGGGAAGTACGACCGCTCCCGTTGCGGCGGCAGTCCCCTCCCAATGCCCGGCACCCACCCAGAAGGTTTCGACCGCGAAAGCGCTGACGGCTGCACTGTCGGCGGCACACCCAGGCTCTGTCATCCAGCTTGAACCGGGAAACTACGTTGGCAACTTCGTAGCTGCCGCTGTCGGCACCGCCGGATCTCCGATTTGGCTATGCGGAGCGGCCACAACCGTTCTTGACGGCGGCAAGACCGATGCGGGCTATGTGTTGCATCTGGAGCGTTCCGCCTACTGGCATCTGCTGGGATTCGCTGTCCGAAACGGCCAGAAGGGCGTGGTGGCAGACGGGGCGGCAAACAACATCATCGAGGGACTCACCGTCAGCACGATCGGTGATGAGGGTATCCATCTTCGATCTGCCAGCACACACAATCTCGTGACCGGGAATTCGGTCACTGATACCGGGCGCCGCAAGAGCAAGTTCGGCGAGGGAATCTATGTCGGCAGCGCCAAATCGAACTGGTGCAAATATGCGGCGTGCCAGCCAGATCGAAGTGACGACAACACGCTGAGCAACAACATCATCTCCCACACGACCGCCGAGAGCATTGATATTAAAGAGGGCACGACCGGCGGAACGGTTGTCGGCAATTCCTTCGATGGCTCCGGCATGGTTCAGTCCGGAGCTGACTCTTGGATTGATGTCAAGGGCGATGGATGGACCATCAGCTCCAATCGTGGAGTCAACTCCGTCAATGACGGATTCCAGACCCACGAAATCGTCTCCGGGTGGGGGACGGGCAATCGTTTTTCCAATAACACCCTTGCCGTTGACGGTCCCGGTTTTGGTATCCATCTCACCCCTTCGCTCGACAACACCGTTGACTGCAGTAACTCAGTCAGCGGTGCGGCTCAGGGTCTCAGCAACATCGCCTGCACCAAATGAGACGTCACCACCGAAAATCACCTACCCCCGCCCGATACCCCCTCTCCCCGAAGGAGACAACACCATGAATGAATCGCCCACCAGCATGAGTCTCCCTCCCGTTGCGACACGACCAAAGATGACCGTCATCGGTACCGGGTACCTCGGCGCGACCCATGCTATTTGCATGGCAGTTCTCGGATTCGAGGTCCTCGGCGTCGATGTGGACATGCGCAAAATCGAACAGCTCACCGCTGGCCGGGTACCGTTTTTTGAACCGGGACTGCCGGAAAAATTGCGAGAGGCGCTCGACTCAGGCCGGTTGCGGTTCACCACCGACTTCGCAGAGGCCGGTTCCTGGGGCGATGTGCATTTCCTCTGTGTCGGCACACCTCAGTCGCGAGAGTCCAACGCCGCAGACCTGACCTACGTGGAGCTCGCTCTCACCGAGTTAGCGAGCCGGATTGAACGTCGCGCATTGATTGTGGGCAAGTCGACCGTGCCCATCGGCACTGCAGCCCGACTGACGCAACTCGTGCAGGAGGTATCCCCCGCGGGCGAAGCGGTCGAACTCGCGTGGAACCCCGAGTTCCTCCGCGAGGGATATGCAGTGAAGGACACGCTACAACCCGATCGTCTGGTTTTTGGGGTGGCCAGCGCGTGGGCTGAAGCACAGCTCAGGGCCGCATTCCACCCCATCCTTGACAACGGAACGCCGCTCGTCGTCTGCGACCTGCCCACCGCCGAGCTGGTAAAAGTAGCCGCTAACTCCTTCCTGGCCACAAAAATCTCCTACATCAACGCGATGGCAGAGGTGTGCGAAGCGACCGGCGCCGATGTGAACCTGCTCGCGACAGCTCTGTCGTTCGACAGTCGAATCGGCGGCCGGTTTCTCAAACCGGGCCTGGGATTTGGCGGTGGATGCCTGCCGAAAGACATCCGCGCCTTCGCCCACCGCGCCGAGGAACTCGGCGTTGGTCCGGCAGTGGCGTTCCTGCACGAAGTCGACGGCATAAATCAGAGACGCCGCACGCGAACGGTTGACCTGATCCGCGAAGTAGCCGGAGGAACTCTAGCAGGGGTGCGGGTAGCGGCCCTCGGTGCGGCGTTCAAACCGAACTCCGACGATATTCGAGATGCGCCCGCTTTGGACGTAGCGCGGATGCTCCAAGCAGAAGGCGCGCTTGTGCGGGTTTACGATCCGCAAGCGATCGACAATGCGCGCGCGTCCTACCCCGAGCTGAGCTACGCGGTTTCGCTTGATGATGCCGTGAAAAACGCTGACGTTGTCGCGTTGCTCACGGAATGGCAAGAGTTCCGCGATGCGGACCCCGACCACCTCGGGACGCTCGTCGCCAGCCGACGCGTCGTGGACGGACGTCACGCCCTTGACGCGGATGACTTCCGTGCGAAGGGATGGGAGTACAGGGCATTGGGCAGACCGGCGCAACCGAGAACGGTCAAGCTAATGTCGGACGATCGGGACGACGTCCTTCTCCCCACCTAGTCAGTCGTGATCGGGGTCACTGGCATTGGGATTGCCAGGGAGCCCTCTCCACCGCGTCAGCTGACGCAGCGAATATTCGAAAGCCCCCGGCCGGCCGCAGTGGACTGGCACTGCACCGTTGTCCCACTGTTGCTCACCGCCACATTGACGAGGTAGCCGGGTACTCCCGCAACAGCGCCGTTGTTGAGGAACCGGTTGTTGAGCCCCCAGCCAGCAGAAGCTTGATGAACTTGGAAGGCATCAGCCCGCGCCATCGAGCCACCGTTGCCTTCGATTAGATAGCCGTTGCCCTTTACATCTACCCAGGAGTCGGCGTAGTTGACGCCAGAGTAGCCAGCATTAGTGAAGATATTAAATCGAAGGCTACCTCCCGTGGTGCCCTCCTTAACATCAACTCCCTCCGCCGCGGTGTTGATCAAGTGGTTACCCGAGACAGTCACTCGGTCCGTCCGGTCGGGAATAGTTGGCGAACCCATGATGGTCGCCCAGTTGCTCTGGGCGCTGCCGATGTAGATTCCTTCTCCGAAACCGGGCGACCTGACTCCGGTGTCGTGCACGGTCGAACCCTCGATCGAGCTGTCAGCACTGTTGTGACGAAAATGCACTCCCTCTTCGCCAATGGTGCCGACATCGACTCCGCTGATCCGGGTGTGCTGCGACCCGTCCAACACGATACCTTTTCCGGAACGCGCCACGCTCAACCCACTGATGACCCAGTAGCTTCCCGTCACATGGAGGCCATATCCCCCACTAATCCCCCCGGAGGTGAGCACCGCTGCATGAGAACCTGTAATCGTGATCGGAGCCTGGGCAGTTCCAGACGCCGCGGCCGTGAACTTGCCCTTGTAGACACCATCGGCGAGGGTAATCGTGTCCCCCGGCCGAGCGTTACTCAACGCAACGCTCAACTCAGACGCTGTCGATACAGTCAACACGCTTGGTGTCGTCACGCCCGTCAGGACGTTCGGAGTGGATGAGACCGGTGGTGGATGCACCGGAGAAACTGATGGCTTCATTTTCTTGTAGTGGGATCCCGGAGCTACCAACTCGGAGCCGGAAATCCCCTTCGGGCCTGCCACAGTAAAGACTGCCGTAACGCGCTGCGCGTCCGGTCCACTCCAATGCGCGCTGAACTTGTGCGCACCACCCGCGACGGAGACGCGCCACCGGTACGGCGATGTCGTCGCCTCGCCGAGGTAGTTCCCATCAAGCACGAACTTCACAGCAGAAACACCAGCCGGGGGCACTACTTGGACAACATGAGTCCCGGGAGACACCGCGCTTGCGTCTAAAGAACGGCCAGCGATCGAAATCGCGGAGGCATCGACCGCGCTCGCGGCGCTAGGCGCAATCATGGCCAGAACAACCCCCAGGCTCGCAAGAGCTGCAGCCCCCATGGAAAATGCGTGTCCGTACCGAACCCGAAAATGTGAGCTGAGACGCATTACTTTTCTCCCCCCAGAGACAGTGCATGAGAGCGACATCGTCGCAAGAACCAAAAGTACCGG
>JACMOZ010000394.1 GCA_014377785.1 Aeromicrobium sp. | reverse complement strand
TCGTCAACCTGAGCGGCATGCCATCGCTCAAGCGTTTCCGACGCAGTTTTCGTGATTCCCTGTCCTGCCGGAATGCCTTCGAAGCCGACTTCCCATTGCGTTTCCGGAGCGAGCGGAGTGGCCCACCAGGCGGAGTGGGGCGAGTTCGCGAGAAGGGTGCTGATGCGGGCGAGCAACTCTCGAAGCTCCGGCGCGGCGGCGAGGACATCCTCACCATCGGGCTCCTGCCAGTAGCGGGCACTATCCACAGTCGCGACGAGCGTGGACAGCACCGCATGTTCATCTGGATCGGCGAGCGGAACAACCGCAAGAAGGCGCGCAATCGTTTCGGGGGATTGAGGGGGCGGTGAGTACTGATCACCATCTATAGTGGCGAGAATCCTCGAAGTATCGCGGCCGGGGTCCAGATCGAACGCAGCAAAGAAAATCGCCCTACCCAGTTGGTCGGCCTCGCGCGCATCAACGTCCAGTCCTCGCACGAATTCGAGGCACAGCCGTCGCCCGCGAGGGCCATCAAGCAGCAGGGCAGGATCTACGGTCATGCGTCACCCTCTCTGGAACCGCGTAGCGCTTTGCCGAACTTCTCGAGTCGATGTTCAACGGGCCGCGGTCAATCTGAATAGTTGGTGCGGGTTGGTTCCCAACCCGGGGTCACCATCGCTGCTTGCCATTGCGCGGAGGTGCTGGTGTTGGTGGCCTCGAGCACGATACCCGTTGCGGTGACAGTGAACGGAAGTCTCAGGGTCGCGCCGCAGGCAATGTCGGAAGAGGCGAGCACTTTGCTGGGTGATGCGGGGGTCTTAATAGCCATGTGAACGACCCCGGTGCCGGTGCACACAGCAAGTAAATCGTATTCACCGTTTGGAACACCGGCCAGTTCGACGCTGCCGCGCGCACTTTTGGCCCCGCTACCAACTTCGAGACCTCCTCCAGCACCACCCTGCCCTTTGGGGTCCCTGAGCAGGGCGATCATCCGATCGGACCAGTCGTGGCTGGGCGCCGGTGGTGCCGTGCAGCCAGCCAGGGTCCCGATGCCCAGTCCGACAATCATCACGGCAATTACGGATCGAGGACGATGCATGCTTGCATCGTGTCACCGCGCTCCTCCACGCACAAGGGACTGGGTATACCGTCAGTGGTGAATGCAAGCCGGCTCTACGGCTCCCGGAAAATTTCGTGATCTGCACGGCCGTCGATCAATTTTCTGAATGGCTGTTCACCCTTACCACCGCATCTCTATTTTCTTCGTCATCTGAAGCCCGAGAGGCGCCGGAGGGGGGACGCATCGGTAGGGGATCGTCCTGGAGCGCACCTGGTCACCGTTGGGATAGGTCGCCTGCAGGAAGAGGCCTCCGCACCCGTCGATGATGCTCCCCGCATCGAGTAGCTCGCCGATTCAGGCGGCAGACGCGGGGCGAGGTGTCAAATAGACCGACAGCAGTCCGATCTGCTCGAGAAGTTCGGCCGCATGACCGGTGAAGGTCCCTATTCCCCTTCACCTGCCTCCCCTCAGAGTCGGTGAGAGTTTTCCACGGCGAGTCCTGGGCATCCTCTGGTGGGGCGAGTGCTGCCACTTCGATTGGGGACGGCGAGAGCGATTGATCTGGAGCTATTTCGCACAGACGCCGCGCGTGCCGAGGTTCTGTCATTTGGAATCTTTCAACAGACTCTGCGATGTGAGAGCCTCGACAGATGATCGACAGCGTATTTCTCAATGGGACAGTCGGCGTTGGAAAGTCGACCGTCGCAGAAGCTCTCAGCACGCTGGAAGCGAATAACGGGCACCATCATGCGGTGATTGACCTGGACCACATCAGATGTGCTTGGCCTGCGCCCGAAGGCGACCGCTTCAACCACGAATTGGAAATCGCGAATTTGCGTGACCTCGTCATCAACTTCCGACGTGCCGGTGTCGAGCACTTCATCCTCGCCGGCGTCGTCGAGGAAGCCAGCGAAGTACCGCGATATGAAGCCGCACTGCAGAGTCGAGGCCTCCTAATCTGTCGATTAGAGGCCGACGCGGCCACTTTGACCAGAAGGCTTAGCTTGCGCCACGCCGACGACGGCCCCGGGCTGGAGTGGCACCTGGAGCGCGCGGAAGAACTCGC
>JACMOZ010000393.1 GCA_014377785.1 Aeromicrobium sp. | reverse complement strand
TCGCTCCCGCCGCGGACAGTCCTTCGTCGTTCATGAGCAGCAGTCCGGCCTTTCGCGCAGCGGAAGGGCGTGCCAACACCCACACGAGCGACATCACCACCAGGGCGAGGAAGACGCCGGGGCCCCACCATGCTGCCCCGACGGGGAACGGGAAGACGTTTCGGAACATGGTGTAGCCGAGGACGATGAGTCCGAGGATAGGGAAGGTAATCTCCCAACGCGATACCGTCTTCTGACCGCTGAAGAAAAGCAACTTGATGGACCCCAGGTTCGCCATGAAATAGGCGACGAGAAGAATCAGCGTACCGGCAGTGCCGCCAACGACCCCCACGTCGAAAGGGGCCGCCTGGAAGATCAAGGCGCCGACGATGAGGAACACGGCGATGAAAGCGACCAAAACGCCGACGGCGCGCGCGGGAACCTGGTGCTTGACAGACACGGTGCCGAGCGCCTTCGCGCCAGCGCCGTCGCGTGACATGGCGAAGATCAGCCGCGATGCTCCGACGGTGCAGGCGAGAGCACATGAGGTTGCGCTGATTGCGGCACCGATCGTGATGATGTTTCCGATCCAAGCACCGATGTAGGCGGTGCCGAGGTCGCCCATGAGCGATGAGGAGTTCACGAAAGCGGTGATCTGCTTCGTCGCGGTGCCAAAGCCCATGACCTCGATTGCGGTGACCACGATGAAGAACAGTCCGCCGAATATGACAGTGCCGAGGATCGCGCGCGGAACGTCGCGTCGCGGGTTCTTGGTTTCCTCGCCAAGAGTTGCGGCTCCTTCGAAGCCAGCGAATGACAAGAACCCGAAAACAACACCGAGAAAGATATTGGAGACGTCCGACCCACCGGGGATCGTGAAGACTCTCAGATCGAACGCCTGCCCGGCTGGTGCGGAGCCTGAGACGAGTTTGACCAAAATGACGACAGCGACGATCAAGATGAGCAGCACCGTGACGCCCTCGACGACGAGCATAAATCGTGTGCCACCCTGCGCGGACCTGGTCGCGAAGAACCAAACGACAGCCAAAGCGACTAGTGCGAAGATGAAGCTGGTGTAGCTGGGGGCGCCTTTCCAGATTCCAAGGTTGCTGATTTCATCGGTGACGAATCGTCCTGCCGCGAGAGCGGTGTAGACCGCGAACAGCGCGTAGGCAGCGGCAAGAAGCCAGCCCGCAAAGATGCCAGCGCGGGGGCCGATTGTTGCGCCGACGAATCCATATACGCTGCCTGCGTGGTGGAACCGTTGGCTCAATCGTGAGAAAGAGTAAGCGATTAACAGGGCACTGACAGTGGCGAGAACGAAGGACAGCGGCACTGCTCGTCCCACGACGCTTGCGCTGCCCTGTGGGTTGATGTTCGCGGCCATGGCTGGGGCCATCAATGCAATTGAGACGCCGATCGCCTCCCATACATTGAGGTTGCGGCGTAGCTTCAGCGGCTGTACCGCACCCCCGGATTCTGCAGTTCCGACGGATGGAGCATTCGATGTTTGCATGAAGTCCCTTCGGGTGGATGATGAGCCGGGATGCTCATCGGTTTTGCCTGCGGTGTGGAGTTAGTTGAGGGAATAGACGCGTTCGGCGTTGTTCCGTCCGATGAGATTGGCGACTCGTCGCCCGTCTTTTAGAGACCAGTCGTCGTTGTCGATCCAGTCGCCAATTACGTTTGCCATACCGTTTCGCCAGAGTCGCGCTCCGAGGTAATGAAGCTCAGCTGGGCCGAAAGCGTCCGACGAATAGAGGATTCTCGTGAAAGGAGCCGTTTCGAGGGATCGGGCGATAAGGTTTCGACTCCGCGCCCCGGTGAAATTGAGCGCGAGGCCGACGTCCATGTACACGTTGTCGAAAGCTTGGGCGAGGAATCCCGCTTCGCGCTCATAGGGGTAGCAGTGCAGAAGCAAGATGGACGATTGAGCCGCTTCAGCGGTCCGAAGGAACGGCATGAGGAGCGATGGGTTCGCAAGGTTGAGGTCGAGGTCACGGTCACCGAATCCGACGTGAAATTGCAGTGGCATCTTGAGCGAGAGAGCTGCGTGAATTCCTGAGGCGATGAGGGTGATATCCGTCAGCCGCGGAGTATCAGTTCCACTCAGTGTGTCCTGCCAGGACGCCGCGGCCGCAGCGACCTGAGGGGATGTCGGTTTAGTGAGGTTTTGCGCGAATCCACCACGGTAGGCAAGGACTGTCTTCGCCGCGGTTGCTGTGTTTGCGAGGTCAGAAAGTTTCTCCGCAAAAGCGAGTTCGTACTCGGAGGGGCTGGCGATTTCGCGAATGAGAGCTTCAGCGAGAACTTCGAGTCGCACCACCTCATGCGCTGCGTTGCCACTTGCCGTTGCCATTTCGGCGGGGCTGAGGTACTCATCCGACTTGAATCCGGTGTCGACGAGCCAATCACTCACTCCTGCTTTCGGAAGCAGCAGGCGTGAGATTTCGCCTTCTCCCAACTCTGCCCTCCTCGTCCAGTAGTCAGAAGCAGTGGCATGTTTGCCGAGCCCGAGCGGTTCGGCGCACCATCGACGGATCGCGAATCCGAGTTGTGAGTCGTAGCTTTCGTGTGGCTGCGCGAGCAAGCCGCTGTTGCCTTCGTTCAGCGCGTTTTGAAATCGGACCTCATCACCGTCCGCGCGGTAGGTTCCGTGAACGTGGTGGTCAATGAGCTTTATGTTCTCGACAAACTCGCCGAACTCTTCACTCATCAGATCGACCATGCCAATCTGAACTTGTCGGCTAAGGCCTCGATATTCTCACCCGCAAAAGTCACTTGCTCATGACGCCGAACAGCGACAGTGATGTCGACAATGTCGTCTCCGAGAAGTTGCCTCGCTAGACGAGACGTGTCCAACGCGTCAATGATCGTTTTGGGGTCGCCAGATAGGATCTTGACACCTGCCTCGTTTCGTTCTTCCTCGGACAGTGCGCCCGGATCACCCACGATCTCCGCCGGAGCCGAGCGTCCGGAAGTGATTCCGTCAAGAGCAAGCGCGAGTACCGCAGCGGAAGCGAGATACACGTTGGCGGACGGGTCGATGATCTTGACTTCGATGTTTGCACCGTGGGGATTGCTGGGGCCCCCTGCAAGAAATCTCACGGATGCTTCGCGATTTTCGAGACCCCAGCAAGCGAACGCTCCCGACCATGCGCCCGGTGCGAGCCGTAATCCAGAAACGATAGAGCCGGTGAGGAATCCTTGGACATCAGGCAACCCAGCAATGATGCCGCCAATTGCTGCCCCACCGTCGTCAGTGATGCCATGCACGTTCGAGCCGCCTGCAAAAATCGGCGACCCGTTTCGGGCGAGGGAGAAGTGTTGATGGGCTCCACTTCCCACGCTGCCAGGAAACGGCGAAGGCGAGAACGACGCTCGGAGGTTGTATTTGCGGGCCACAATTCCGACGATGATTTTTGCGAGAATGACGCTGTCAGCCGACTCGACCGGGGATGCAGGGGGTAGCGAGAATTCAAACTGAGAGCAACCGTACTCGGCGTGAACCTGTTCGAGTGAGATTCCGGCTGCCGCCATCTCGATAACGAGGTCATCGACGAATGCAGCCCTGTCGAGAAGTCCGCTAAGTCCGTAGGGCGTCCAATAGCTCTCGTCGAGGGCGCGACCGTCGGGGTTCACAAGAACGAATTCAAGTTCGTGTCCGACCAGTGCGGTCAGGTTCTTCTCGGCCAATTGATCTTCGATCCGTTTCAGCAGGCCACGTGTGCACGTGCTCGCCGGGAGGCCATCCTGGGTAAAAATGCTGGTGGGTGCCCAGGCACGGCCGCCCGACAGCGCCCTGAGCGCTTCGAGGTCAATACGCAGTCGTCGATCGCCCACCGGGGTGATCTTGTCGGTCAACGCTATGCCGCCGTCAATAGTGAAGACATCCCACACGGGTGCCGTACCCATGCCTGAGCGAGAGAAAGCTCCGAGGCGGGCCACGGGCACACTCTTGGCCATCGCGATGCCCGACGCGTTGATCATGGAGCCGATGACAATCCGAACGCCTTTGTTCTGCAGTTCGCTGATTTTGAGGTTGAGGGCAGTCTCGTCAATCACCGCTGTTGCTTCTGTCATGGGGCCATCTTGCACCAAAAGTGCGTCGATTGTGTTACAAATCTGGAAGAACTTTGCTTATATAGTTTTGATACCAAGATGCTGAGATGACTGGCTCCCGATGTCCCATCCACCGCAGCGGCAGCTTTTACGAAAGGTTCATTCTGATGTGCCGGTTACTCGCGTACGTGTCCAGCTCGCCAACGACGCTGGAAAAGCTAATCGGAAATGACCAGTGCGACGCTTTCCGTGACATGTCTCGCCTCCACGCCGACGGTTGGGGAACCGCTTGGATTGATGAGGCCTCGTCGGCGTCGGGTGTTCATCGAGAGCGGGCAACTATCCCGGTCGATCGCAGCGTTCCCATCAGTAGCGCGATGGAGACGGAGCGTGCGTCAGCTCGTATCGTTCACCTTCGGATGGCGACTTCCGGAATGGCGGTGACGCTCGAGAATACGCACCCATTTTTGACCGAAGCAATTGCTTTTGCCCACAACGGCGGGGTCTTGCCACTCGACCGCTTGCAGGGCCTGCTCGATCCAGCAGCGCTTGCGACGGTGGAGGGCGATACGGACAGCGAGCACTATTTTGCCCTCATCAGACAACACCAGACCGCCGGGCTGAGCTTGTTCGACGCGGTCTGCGCGACGGTTACAGTGCTGCGCGAACACTTCCCCAACGCAAGCTTGAACGCGCTGATCCTGAGCGAAGCCGAACTCGTGGTTGTTCACTCAAGTGAGAAGGCTCGAATTCCTCTCGCGGATTTCCAGGCGAGCGGTTTGAGCGACGTCGAACTGCCGGTGGATCATCTCACCAGCTACTACCAGATGAGCTACCTTCGGACTGAAGACGGATCAGTTGCTTTCTCGTCAACCGGAATCAACACGACAGGCTGGACGCCTTTGCCGCCAGCATCTGTGGCCTCGGTGTCGCTAAAGACCCTCGAACTCAGCATCAGGAGTCTGCTCGAGGCGCCGATAGTATCCATGGGATGAGCAAAGACCTCGAGTCCGGGCCCTCAGCCGCCGGTATTACCGGCTCCGAAAATGTTTCAGACCTAATTTCCGATCGTTTGTCCGATTTGCGAGCGGCAGAACGCAAGGTCGCCCGCGCCTTGATCGCGGATTATCCGACCGCTGGTCTGGGCACGGTCGCTTCGCTCGCCCACGCTGCCGGTGTCAGTGGGCCATCAGTTGTTCGATTTGTCACGGCCCTCGGTTTCGACGGATTTCCGGCCCTCCAGGACGCGTTGAAGGATGAATTACGTCTGCGATCGGAAGGTCCGCTCGGCAACATCGTTTGGGCGAGTGATCCAGGCTCGCATTCGGCGAACCTGGTTCAGGGCGCTGAGACGATGGCGACGAACGCCGTCCAGTCGCTCAAAGCGATCCCGCCTCAAGAGCTCGAGCGCGCAATCGCCCTCCTCGCTGATTCCTCGCGGAAGGTATTTATCACCGGTGGTCGTTACTCAAACTCGCTTGCGAGACACCTCGCCATCAACCTCGAGACGATCCGGCCAAAAGTACGATTTGTTGAGCACCCCTTTGGTTCGGACTTGTCGACCCTGATTTCGCTGGGGACACGAGACATCTACGTGCTGTTCGACTTCCACCGCTACCAGTCGAGCACAGTCGAGCTTGCACGCAACATTCGCCGGCGTGGCGCGACGATCGTCCTCGTCACTGACGAACGGATGTCGCCGGCCGCGTCGAAGGCGCAGGTCGTAATCCCGATCAACGTGAGCGCACCGTCACCGTTCTATACATTCAGTGGCGGAACGATGCTCATGGAGCTTCTCGTCCTGGCAGTTCTGCAAGAGCTCGGCGACAAGGGACGAGAGTACCTTGCCCGGTGGGACGCTACCCGTCAACGCGAGCTCGTAACGAAGCCCGATTGAGAACCGCCGTCCACCTCGCGATGGGCCGTCCGGGATCTCCCGTTCGAGCACCCGCCTCCGGAGGCGTCTGTGGCGCTCAACTGAGGTGCCGAGTAGAAGCGGTCGGCTGCGCGGGCACTGGGGGCACAGTGCGGGAACGAGAGGGCAGTACTCCGTAGCAACCGACCGGCTCAGTGGACCGGAGGGGACGGCAGGATCTTATTTAGGGATATAGCGTCGTCGCCGGCCCAGGCAGTCGGGGCACCATTTCAGTGATTGTGATGGTTTGTCGGAAGGACGGAGTGCGTGGTGTGGGGGTCATCACCGTCTTGCGGTCAAGATCTGGTCAAGGCCCTTGCGCTGACAGCGGGATCTCGAAGTCGGAAATGTCGCGGATCTGCGCGGGCCTTGACGCGGAGCTTGCCCAGTTCGGCGACCGCACCCCGGCCGCCCACGACTTTCCGCATGTTTCTCGACACCACCTTCTGCACGGCGTTCCTGCGGTCGTTTAAGACCTGCGGTCTCGACGGGATGTTGCTGGTTATCTCTGACGTTCACACGGGCCTGAAGAAGACCATCGGGACCGTGTTCCAGGGCGCCGGCTGGCAACGCTGCCGGGTGCACTTGATGCGCGACGTCCACGCCGTGATCCCGAAGGGGTAGCAGGACATGGTCGCCTCGATCATCCGCACCCTCTTCGCCCAGCCCGACCGCGAGCACATCGAGAAGCAGTTCCGAGAGGTCACCGCCATGCTCGGCCGCTGGCACCCGAAAGTCGCCGCTACTTCTCCGAGAGCTCCATGCTCGAACTGAGGGCGATACACGACCCGCAATCGACCGTCGAGGGGGTGAGCCTCATCCCCGAGCTCCCCGCCGCCGAAGTTAACAGCGCTGACCCGGATGGTGAAGCGAAAGCACACCACCCAGCGGGACGTGGGGCTTCCGGCACTTCTGGACTGTCGGCCAGCCAGCACCGCCCAGGGCATCCAGGACTACTGCCACCGAGAAGGCTGGCGCGCGAGGTTTACGGCCCGAAAATAGGAGTGAGGGGTGACGGACCTGACCAGACCAAACCCTGACCTCGACCGGAGTCTTGAGCGGAGTCAGGCACGCGAAACAGTTCCTGTTCGACATAACCTCTGATCGCAGGGTAATTATTAGTGGGGCGAGCGGGACTTGAACCCGCGACCGACGGATTATGAGTCCGCTGCTCTAACCAGCTGAGCTATCGCCCCGCAGCGCTCAAGAGAAACGGTGCGACACCACGATACAGGCTGGCGCACCAACGGGTGTCAGGCTCGCTGCCTCAGCTGACCTGCTCGTCGAGCGAGGCATCCGTCACCGGGTCGGTGACTTTTTCGCCACGGTAGAGCTGCTCGAAGGTGGACAGGGTGCGCTGGATATCGTGGGCCGCGATGTAACGCAGGCTCGCTTCCTTGAACCGGCGCAACTCCGAATCGGGTAGGGCAAGCACTCGGCTGAGCTTCTCGGCCAGATCCTTCGCATCGCCCGGATCGAAGAGGTAGCCGTTCTCCCCCTCATGCACGAGGTGGGGAAGCGCCATCGCGTTGGCTGCAACGATCGGCAGGCCAGAGGCCATGGCCTCCATCGTCGCGATGCTCTGCAACTCGGCAATCGAGGGCATGGCGAAGACAGTGGCACGCGTGAGAGCGGCCCGAAGCTGCTCATCCGTCACGTACCCGGTGAAAGTGACGCGCT
>JACMOZ010000392.1 GCA_014377785.1 Aeromicrobium sp. | reverse complement strand
GTCACTCTCGCATCCCACCTCGGCGGTGGTGTCCGGCGTAGGAGTGAAGTCCTGCTCGTCAGTCGTTGTTTCGCCGCCTTTCGCGACCGTTGTCGTTCCGGAGCCCTTCGTCCAGACAACCTCCCCGTACTTCAGTTCGGAGCCGTGGACGCTGTATCGCTGTTCCGCGGATCCTTTGATGATCTGGTCAACGGTTGCCTCGACACCTTCCACGACAGTCTTCACCGAACTGGACACATCCACCTGGACTATTACAGTGTCGTCATCAAAAATAATCGTGTGGTTTCCGGTCGTCGTATCCGCGGTGGAGTTCGCTTCCGCTGACGCGACAAAGTCAAGGTCCCACGTTCCCAAAAGGCAAGACCGACCACCTGTGGATTGACCATCGTTAGATGCGCACCCTGTCACCGAACCGCCGATCAGGCCCACCGCTGCGATGGCCATGGCAAGCCTGATCAAGCGGGGTCGGGGGCCTATCGTGCGCTGTGCGCGTGTGCGGTGAACTTGCGCGCTGAGGGCAACAGCAACCGCCCAGAATGTGCTGTTCGTCACGTGATCGCTCCAATAAATTCTCGACGCCTGCGGCCGCTGCGCAATGCTCGGGGCCCCGATTCATCGAGCATGCTCTAAACCGAAGCACTTGCTCAGGAGGCGCGCTTAGTCACCTGCGAAGCGGGCGATCGGGGAAACCTCATCCGGGCCGCCAATGACCTTGGTTCTCCTCAGCGGTCGTTTGACGGTTCCAGGGGCTTGAGTTGAGACAGGAGCATCCGAATGAACGTCGTTTCTTCGGGTGCGGGCCGTGCGTGATCGTCTGGGCTCCAGCCCCGCGAAGTGTAAAAACGGATCGCACGGTCGTTCTCGCTCCACACCTCGAGGACGGCAGTGGAGGAATCGGTGGCCAACTATTTGGTCTCAAAGGCTTCATAGAGTCGGCTGCCGATTCCCCGACCCCAGGCGTGCGGGCCACATACAGACCTACCAACTCGAAAACGTCGGCCCGCGCACCACACGGACATTCCCCGTCCGGGCGATATTCCCCGGCGGAAAAGTTTCCGGTTGCCTTCGGGTGCACGTCCAGGCAGATGTTGGCCCTATTTGGTTCTTGTGCCGAGCTCGGTATAGGTGATTCACTCTAATCACGTCCATATGGACGTCAAGTGGTGTCGTCGAAGACGCGACAGGGGTATCCGTGATGATCCGCGTGAAACGAACAGCATGGGGTGTGGTGGCCGTCGGTTCGGCTGGCGCGCTTCTGGTACTTGGAAGCGCCTTGCCAGCGTCGGCGAGCTCCTCAACTACGGCTGCTGACCCGATCCAGACTTATGAGCCAGACACTTCACTGGTCAGCGCATCTGAGCAGGCCGAGGCAGAGAGTGTCGTTGCGGTGTTCGTCGCGGAGAATCCCGTCCCGGAGCACACGCTTGGATCGTCGGACTCAGACTTCGCGGCGTACAACGACGAGCTCGAAACCTACTGGAACACAGTGCCCTGGGAGTCGGTCATGGAGCAGTGGGGTTGCACTCTGACCGAAACCCCCACCGTAAGCGTGCAGACGACCGGGTTTGGCACAGAAACCGTCGTTCTTGAAGAGGGACACGTATGTAACGACAATACGATTGCAGCATCCGCTGTGGGCACTGTCGAGTCGCGTTCAGTTATCCTGGCCGATGAAGGCATTGCCTTTGCTGATTCCACCGTGCCGCCTGACGGTGGAGAATCACCTCAGGGCACCGGTTACGGCACGAACGAGACACTCTCGCTGAGCCGCCCCGTTTCGGGCCAAATCCTAGCTGCAGCGACGCTCACCGGATCTTGAAACGCGTCCGCGTTTATCCGATTGGGTCAGTCCAGCCTCAACTCCTATGTCTCCTGCACTCGAATAGCGACGGGCGGTTCGCGTACTTGGGTCAACGGGACGTCTCGCTCCGTTACCGCTTCTGTGAACCAGAACGCCAACTGATCGAATGGGTTGCAGCGGGACCGTGGAAGCGGATCCTTCTGGAATGCTCTCAAGTGTTGTGGCGGCCCACGGGCAAGTTCTGCCACGTGGGCGGATTGCTGTCGAACCTAAGACCTGACTCAAGATCATCAGGAGTCAGACGTGAGAATGCAAGGCGACCGTCTGGCTCAAAATCTGAATTCGTCATCGAGACCATTTTTTTCCAAACGCACCGACACTTAGCTGCGGGCTGTCCGTAAGCCGGACGGTGAAGGGGCGCTTCTGAGCATGCTCCTGCGTGACTTTCCGGAGGAGTGCGGCATTGATCGAATCCTCAACCCGGAGGAGCTTTTGGCACGGCCGGGTGAGCCTCAACTCATTGCATTGCGGAGCGATGCATCTGTATTGTATTTAGATACAATCGGATCGAAGAGCAATACAAACACTGAAGGGAGCTGTTCGTGGACTTATCTGCCCCGCTCGCCTCGTTCATGAATGGCCTCGACGCTGTGGCCCTGCGCGTCGTTGCGAGGGCCGGTGCAGAGCTCACTGGTCGACAGATCGCCCGTTTGGCGGGGACTGGAACGCCGGCTAACGTCCGGTTGTCTCTTCTCCGGCTCGTTGACATCGGTTTGGTCATTTCAGTCCCTGCGCCCCATGCAACTATGTATTCTGCCAACCGGTCGCACATCCTCTGGCCGGCTATTGAGATCTCGATGAACGCACGCCAGGAATTGAACAGGCGCGTAACAGCATTCGCCGACTCAAGCGCACCGGAGGGCGTCACG
>JACMOZ010000391.1 GCA_014377785.1 Aeromicrobium sp. | reverse complement strand
GAAACCGAGTCCGTCATAAAAGGGTTCCGTCGAAGGCGCTCCGCCGCGCGGATTCTTCCATTCCTTGGTGCCTTCGGCCAGCCCGACAAAGTTTTCGACGGTCTTGGGGGCCTGGTTGGGGAAAAGTTCGATGGCGATGTCGCCCTTGTTGGTCTTCAGGGTTGCGATCAACTGTTCAGCCACGTTCGGTCCTCTCGATGGGGTTGCGCCATTCATAGGAGTCGAGTCTCCCATGTACTACCAAGCGACGCTCATTGCGGACCGTTTCGGGCGCCCGGCCGCTTTGACTGTAGGTTTGGCTCATGTCCACGTCAGATATGGCTTGCCCCAAGAAAAAGCGACGCCCGCTGCGCAAATTGATTTTCCTCTCCGTTCTTACCGGAGGCGTTGTTGCGATCAAGAATGCGCTCAAGGACAAGGGCGGATCGTACGAAGCCCCGGCGCAACCGTTCGCCACCTCCGTGCCGACGCCGCCTGTCCCGCCGGCTCCACCGGTCAGGGTCGTGACCGCCGAAGACATCATCGAGCGTCGGCCGGTCGAGAATCTCGACGAGTTCGCCGATCCGGTCGAGCCAGCAGTTGCGGCCGCGGATCCAAAGGAAGCGGATCCATCGGAGGTCGACCCGGCCATCGATGAGGCCGTTGCGAATGCCCCTGACCCCGACGACCTGAAAGAAACTCCCGGCAAAATCGATCCGTTCGGCATTCGCTGATGTCAGTGTCGATCAACCGCACCGCTGACGACATCGCGGTGCTGACGTTCAGCGCGCCTCCGGTCAACCTGTATTCGGACACCCTGCACGACGAGTTCGACGCCTGCTTCGCTGAACTCGACGCCACGCCGCCGCGTGCTCTGATCATCCGGGCCGAAGGCAAACTCGTCTCCGGTGGCGTCGACGTCTCATTGTTCGCAGCCCAGAAAACCACGCAAGCAACCAAACTTCTCTATGACCGGATGCTCGAACTCCCCAACCGCATCGCCGCGATGGCCTACCCGACGGTGTTCGCCGCCCACTCCCTGACGCTGACCTGGGCGTTTGAGGTTGCCGTCGCCTGCGACATCATCCTCGCGACGCCCCGGGCGAAGTTCGGTCTCGTTGAACGGGTCATCGGCCTCACCCCGACCATGGGCGGCACTCAACGACTCGCAGCCCGCGCCGGCGTTGGCCGTGCCAAGGAGTTCGTTTTCACCGGTGAGACCTATGACGCTGCCACGATGGAGCGCTGGAACGTCGTCAACCGCATTCTGTCGGCCGACGACTTTGATGCCGAGGTCTTGGCGTTCACGTCCAAGCTTGCCTCGGGTCCAACCAAGGCTTTCGGCGCTGCGAAGGACATCCTGCGGCACTATGAACACGGCGGTGTGGCCGAAGCCCTCGACCATACGACCGAAATCGCCGCGGTCCTCTTTGAGACCGAAGACCAGCAAAACGGTATGCGTTCATTTCTCGAAGACGGTCCCGGGAAAGCAATCTTCCAAGGCCGCTAAACCCCCTCGGCGGGTTACCACGAGGCCTCGGCAAACAGCCATGTCACGGGGGAAACTTCCCACGTGATGTGACACTTTGGCGCGGTGCGTATGACGTTGCCCTAAGAGGTGGAGACTGCCTCGGGGTTGGCGGCCCTCACGGCTTTGGTGGCGCGGTGTTCGGACCAAAAGCTCAGGATGGGGATTGTTCCCGAAAGCAGGGTGACCACCGTGAACGGGATGCTCCACCGTGCCTTGCGCGCCAGCAAAGCCGCCATCACCAGGAAAATCATGTAGAGCCAGCCGTGCGCGACGCCGAGGTTTTGAGAAATCCAGGAGCCCGTCGACTGCGCCGAACTACCCAGGGGGAACCACCCGCTGTTGACGCGGTGCAACTCGTTGAGGGGAAGCCCGATCAGGACAAGGACTATGAGCAGGACGCCGACAATATTGGCCATGACGCGATAACGCAGAAGAGCTGCCGTGAAATTGTTGTTTGGCACCTGCTCAGGCTACCTTCCCGCGAACAGCGGCCACGCTTTCGGTGGACATCCGCCACCACATGAACAGCGCGAACAACCCGAACACCCACCACTGGAACGCATACATCAGATTGCGGAGCCCGTTAGTCCAGGACGCGTCGGGCATCGGCGGGGTCGCCAACGCCAAACCCCCGGCAGTGACCGGTGAGGTGCTGACCGCGAATCCCGAATACAGGTTGTAGGGCAATGAGTTGATAAGCGCGGGTATGCGAAGAGTTCCAATGACCCGGTCGTTGTCGAGCGGTGTCCCCGAGCCCTCGCCGGGTTCGAGGACCGCACTGATGTCAGTGACAGTTGACGAGATCGCAGGAAACTCACCCGCCGTGGGAGACCAACCGCGTACGACGAGCAAAGCCTGATCGCCACCATCGACGACGAACGGCGCGACGAGCCAATATCCGCTCTGGTTGTCCTGAACTTTCCCCGAGACCCAGATCTGCTCAGACGAAGGCGCAAAAAAGCCCGACACGGTCACGGGCCGGTGATTGAGCCGCGACTGGAACGGCTCGTCCGCACCCCAAAGGCCATGGAAGGCGACGACCGGGACGTCTTGTTTGTCGGCGCGCTCATGTTGCTGGCGAGAGTCATAGACGCCCATCTGCCACAACCCCATGAACACGCAAAACACTATCGCGACGATCGCAAACAGATGCAGCCCCACCAGGCTGGGCCGGAACCACAACCGCAGGGTCGAAACCCGACTCACGCCGCGAAGGGCTTGATTTCCGGGTAGAGCGGGAACCGCTCAGCCAGTGCCGTCACACGCTTGCGCAGGCCCTCCGCATCGATCTCGCCGGGAAGCAGCGCCGCGGCGATGATCTCGGCGACCTCGGTGAACTCCTCGCTACCGAAACCGCGAGTGGCCAAAGCCGGCGTGCCGATGCGCAGGCCCGAGGTGACCATAGGAGGACGCGGGTCATTGGGTACAGCGTTGCGGTTGACCGTGATGCCGACGTCGTGAAGGCGGTCCTCGGCCTGCTGACCGTCGAGCTCGGACTCGCGCAGGTCAACGAGGACCAAGTGCACGTCGGTGCCACCGGTCAGGACGTTGACGCCGACCTTGGTCATGTCGTCCTGGATGAGGCGTTCGGCCAGGATACGAGCGCCCTCGATCGTGCGCTGCTGGCGTTCCTTGAAGGCAGGCTCGGCCGCCATCTTGAAGGCAACGGCCTTGGCCGCGATGACGTGTTCGAGCGGTCCGCCCTGCTGACCGGGGAACACCGCCGAACGGATCTTTTTGGCAACTTCTTCGTTGTTGGTGAGGATCGCGCCGCCGCGTGGGCCGCCAAGAGTCTTGTGCGTCGTCGTGGTGACGACATCGGCATAAGGCAAGGGGCTGGGATGCAAGCCGGCCGCGACCAGTCCGGCGAAGTGCGCCATGTCGACCATCAGTTTGGCGCCAACTTCGTCCGCGATCTCACGGAACAGCGGGAAGTCGAGTTGGCGCGGGTATGCCGACCAGCCGGCGATGATGAGTTGGGGTTTGTGTTCATGAGCGAGCCGGCGGACTTCGTCCATGTCGATGATGCCGGTTTCGGGAACCACGTGATATGGCACGACGTTGTAGAGCCGGCCGGAAAAGTTGAGCTTCATACCGTGCGTGAGGTGCCCGCCGTTGGCCAGATCCAATCCCAGGATGGTGTCGCCGACCGAAATGGTGGCGTGCATCGCTGCGGCATTGGCCGTGGCGCCCGAATGCGGCTGGACGTTGGCATACGTCGCGTCAAAAAGTGCCTTGAGGCGATCGATCGCAATCGTCTCGACGATGTCCACGAATTCACAACCGCCGTAATAACGCTTACCGGGGTAGCCCTCGGCGTATTTATTGGTGAGCACGCTTCCCTGGGCTTCGAGCGCGGCGACAGGAGCGAAGTTCTCCGACGCGATCATCTCGAGCGTCGTCTGTTGACGGTTCAGCTCGGCGTCAATGGCCGCGGCGATTTCGGGATCGAATTCGGCCAAATGTTGATTGTGGGTCATGGGCCAACACTACCTGCGGGGCTGTTCGTCAAACCGTGCGAGGTAGTCAAAATGAAATATTTGCGGCCCCCGGCGAGACCATAGTTTGGGTGTAGCGTGCCATAGGGCTCCGTCCATCATGCGGACAACGAAGCCGTGCGACCGTCACGAACAGCGGCCGGGTCGACGGCACGAACAGTAGGAGAACAATGAAGCAAATCCGTCGAGGGGCCGTACTCCTCGCCAGTACGGCACTCGTGGGCATGGCGCTCACGGCATGCGGTTCGGGCAAAACTTCCAATGCGGGCGTGGGAATGATCGTCGGCACGACCGACAAGGTTGTCTCGATTGACCCTGCCGGCTCATACGACAACGGTTCGCTCAACGTCCAGACGCAGGTCTACCAGTACTTGCTGAACTTTCCCGAAGGCAGTACGACGCTGACCCCGGATGCGGCATCGAAGTGTGACTTCACCCAGCCGACTGAATACACCTGCACAATCAAGGATGGTCTGAAGTTCGCCAATGGCAACGCTCTGACGGCTTCGGATGTGGCGTTCTCCTTCAACCGCATCGTCACGATCGAAGATCCCAGCGGTCCGTCGTCCTTGCTCGGCGCGATGAAGTCGGTTGAGGCCAAGGACGACAAGACTGTCGTCTTCACACTCAATGCCGCCAATGACCAGACGTTCCCGCAGATCCTCGTGACCTCCGCCGGACCGATCGTCGATGAGAAAACCTACCCGGCCGACAAGGTCCTGGACGACGAAGCTGCCGTCAAGGCCAACGGCTTCTCCGGTCCTTACACAATCTCCAAGTACAGCAAGAACCAACTTGCCGAGTTCAAGGCCAACCCCGATTATCAGGGCGCCTACGGTGAGGCCGAAGAACAATCCATCACTATGAAGTACTACGCGAAGCCGGAAAACCTGAAGCTTGACATCAAGAACGGTGACATCGACGTGGCGTTCCGCTCACTGTCGCCGACAGATATCGCCGACTTGGAGACGTCCGATGGCGTCAAGGTCCATACGGGTGCGGGCGGCGAACTCCGCTATATGGTGTTCAACCTGAAGACGATGCCCGGCGATGACAACGAGCAGAAGTTGGCCATCCGCAAGGCGGTCGCTTCATCGATCGATCGCCAGGAGTTGGCGACGCAGGTCTACAAGAACACATTCACGTCAGCCTATTCGATGGTCCCCGAAGGACAGGTCGGCGCGACCGAGTCGTTCAAGGACGCCTACGGCGAAAAGCCCGACAAGGCGGCTGCCGCGAAGTTCCTCACAGACGCCGGAGTCACGGCTCCGGTCACCATCGCGTTGCAATACAACCCCGATCATTACGGTTCGAGTTCTGACCAGGAGTACAACGCGATCAAGCGCCAGCTTGAGGCATCCGGGCTTTTCAAGATCGACCTCCAGTCGACCGAATGGACTACCTATCAGGAAGAGTCCAAGGCTGATGCCTACCCTGTGTTCCAGCTGGGCTGGTTCCCAGACTTCCCGGACCCCGACAATTACCTGTCGCCGTTCCTTACGCCGGCCAACTTCACGAAGTCGCACTACAACGAGGCCAACTCAGAATGGTCCGACCCGACCATGACGAAGATGCTCGACAGTGAGCGAACTGACGGCGATCCGGTCTCGCGGGAAGCGTCGTTGAAGAAAGTCCAAGACCGGCTCGCGGCCGAGATCCCGTTCCTGCCGCTGTTGACGGGTTCGCAGGTTGCCGTCAGCCGGGACAACATCTCAGGTGTCGAAAAGACTCTTGATGCGTCCTTCAAGTTCCGATTCACGTCGCTGTCGAAGGGCTGAACGGTTCACTACCAGTTGAGGAGGCGGGTTCGGCAAATGCCGGGCCCGCCTTCCCCATAGAACCTGATCACAGAAATAGATGCCGATGGCGACTGCAGAAACCCTTGCCCCAGCAGAACCCCCACACAGACCCGCAAAGGCGGGCGGGCGACTGAGTCCCCTTGCCCGCTATCTGCTGGTGCGACTCGCTCTCATCATCCCGATGATGTGGGTCCTTGTGACGATGGTTTTCCTGCTGATGCGGGTCATCGGTGACCCGATATCCGCGGCGCTGGGCGGTCGCCTCGGCCCAGAACAGATTGCCGAACGCAAGGCGGCGGCCGGCCTGGACCGGCCGATTCTGACACAGTACTGGGAATACCTCAGTGGCCTTTTCCAGGGTGATTTCGGCCGGACACTCACCGACAACCGGTCCGTGTCCAGCATCCTGATCGAGAACGGTGCGGCCACCCTCGAACTTTCATTCTGGTCGCTTCTCGTTGCATTTGCCGTCGGCCTGCCGCTCGGCCGCCTCGCCGCGCGCTACCGCGACCGCCTCCCGGACGTCCTGCTTCGGCTGTTCGCGATCCTGGTGTACGCCGCACCGGTCTTCTTCGTCGGACTCCTGCTCAAGCTGGCCTTCACGCCATTCGGCTGGCCGTCATCGGGCCGCGCATCGATCGGCACCGAACTTGCCCTCCAGGATGTCAGTCCCAAAACCAACATCATGATCATCGACGCCATCTTGTATGGCGATCCCAGTTATATCGGCGATGTGCTCAAGCACGCCATGCTTCCGGCGATCGCGTTGGGCCTGCTCACCGGCGGTGTATTCCTTCGCCTGATCCGGGTGAACCTCCTGCAGACGATGCGAATGGACTACGTCACCGCGGCCCGGGCCCGCGGCGTCAGCGAGCGCCGCGTGATGAACAAACACGCTTTCCGCAACGCCCTCGTGCCGGTCGTCACCGTGATGGGAATGCAGATAGCCCTGCTACTCGGCGGGGCGATCCTCACCGAGACGACCTTCGAGTGGAAGGGACTCGGTTATCAACTGGCTGAATATCTCATTCGCCGAGACTTCCTCGCCGTCCAGGGCATCGTCACTTTGCTCGCGCTCATCGTCGCCGTGACGAGCTTCCTGATCGACGTCGTTGTCGCCTTCGTCGACCCCCGGGTGAGGTTCTGATGCTTTCGATCATTCGTTCAAGTCACGGTTTGCAACGATTCATGCTGTTGCTCGGCTTCATCATGGTCGCCGCGTTCATCCTCATCGCCATCTTCGCGCCGTGGATCGCGCCTTATGATTCCAATGACGATCGGGCCAATGGCGTCATCTTCGGGACCCAGCAGGCACCGTCGGCGGCGCATTGGTTCGGCACCACCGTCGGCGGCACCGACGTCTTGTCACGCGTCATCTTCGGCACCCGTACAGCCGTCATTGTCATAGTGCTCGCCGTCGTGCTGTCGGGCGTGATCGGCGTTCCGCTCGGCTTGATATCGGGTTATCTCGGTGGCTGGCTCGACCGGGTTCTCGTCCTGATCATGGACGCGCTCTATTCGTTCCCGTCCCTCCTCCTTGCCATCGTCGTCGCGATAGTCTTGTCCGGCGGCAACAGCGGCGCCTTCGGCGGCATCATGGCCGCGGCAATCTCGATCACCGTCGTGTTCATTCCGCAGTATTTCCGCGTCATCCGCAATGCCACGCTCGCGGTCAAGGTGGAGCCCTATGTCGACTCGGCCCGTGTTGTCGGCGTCCGAACGCCGCGCATCCTGTTCAAACACATCTTTGCCAACGTGTCACAGTCGCTGCCTGTCATCGGCACTCTCAACGCCTCCGAGGCGATCCTGACTCTCGCCGGCCTCGGGTTTTTGGGCTTCGGCATCGAGCCTTCGGCCGCGGCCGAATGGGGTTATGACCTCAACAAGGCAATGCCCGATGCCTCCTCCGGCATCTGGTGGACCGGCGTCTATCCGGGTTTGGCCATCGTGCTGATCGTGTTGGGCACAACCCTGGTCGGTGAGAGTCTCAACGACATCCTCAATCCGCTGCTGCGCACCCGCGGCAGCGAGACGACATCGGCCGATGAAGAAGAGGTCATCGCAGGCTTCGAAGAGGCACAGGTTGAGGTGCACAACGATGCGGATCAAGCCCCTGTCCTGAGCCCGTCGAAGAGTCGAAACCACGAACGCCTTGATTTCGAGGCTCGCAAACTCGCACCTCAATCAGCGGCTGCGAAGGACGTTAAGCGCGTCGCGACCCTCTCGCTCTCCAACTTGTCGGTGGCATTCCAGACCGACGGCGGGGTCGTCAATGCCGTCAATGGCGTGAGTTTCGACGTCGCTCCGGGCGAAGTCGTGGCCGTCGTCGGCGAGTCCGGTTCGGGCAAGTCGGTAAGTTCACGCGCCATCCTCGGTCTTCTTCCGTCGACCTCACACGTCGGCGGCTCGGCCAAACTCGGTGGCCGCGAGCTCCTCGGCATGAGCAACAGCCAGCTCCGTCCGATCCGTGGCGATCAGGTGTCGATGATCTTCCAGGAGCCGTCGACGGCGCTGAACCCCGTCTACACGGTTGGCTGGCAACTCATTGAGGGGCCCCGCGCCCACGGCGAGATGACCAAAAAGGAGGCCCGCGCCCGCGCCATCGAGTTGCTCGAGTTGGTGGGACTACCGGATCCGACGAGACGCGTCGACTACTACCCGCATCAGTTGTCCGGTGGACAGAAGCAACGCGTCGTCATCGCCATGGCGATCTCGTGCGACCCCGATGTCATCATCGCCGACGAGCCGACAACGGCTCTCGATGTGACGGTCCAGGCGGCCATCCTCGAACTGCTGCTGTCGCTTCGCGATCGCCTCGGCACCGCGATCGTGCTCATCACCCACAACATGGGTGTCGTCGCCGACATGGCCGACCGCGTCGTCGTCATGTATCGCGGCAAGGTCGTGGAGGAAGCCGAAGCCGGCACGTTGTTCAAGATGCCACAACATCCATACACGAAGCGTCTACTCGCAGCCGTACCCCATCTTGGCCAGGAAAATGGGCCGGGCCAGGTCAACGACAACGAGGTCGTGCTGTCGATCGAAGACCTTGTCGTGGACTTCCCCGGGTCATTCGGCCAGCCGACATTCCGCGCTGTCAATCACGTCAGTCTCGAGGTCCGTCGCGGCGAAGTTCTCGGCCTCGTCGGAGAGTCCGGTTCGGGTAAGTCGACGATTGGTCGTACGACGGTCGGACTCCAACAACCGACAAGCGGGCTCATCCGGGTCGACGGCCAGGAGATTTCGGGGCTCTCGGACCGTCAATTGCGACCGTTGCGCGCACGATTCGGTTTTGTCTTCCAGGATCCGGCGTCATCTCTCAATCCGCGGATGACGATCGGCCAATGCATCGGCGAGCCCCTCCGCACGCAGTCACCTCTGCGCGGCAAGGAACTCGATGCAAAGGTGCGGTCCCTGCTGGAAAGCGTCGAGTTGCCCGGCGGTTATGCCGAGCGATTTTCGCACGAACTCTCTGGCGGGCAGCGGCAGCGCGTCAGCCTCGCCCGGGCGCTCGCGCTCGGGCCCGATTTGTTGATCGCCGACGAGCCGACGTCGGCTCTCGACGTATCGGTGCTGGCCAGAGGGATGGGGCTGGTCAAGGGACTCCAACAACGCTTGCAGTTCGCCTGCCTGTTCATCAGTCACGATTTAGCGGTCGTCGATTCGCTCGCCAACCGCGTCGCGGTGATGCAGAACGGCAAAATCGTTGAGGTCGGTGGCCGTGAACAGGTGCTCGGCAGTCCCCGCGACGAATACACCAAGCGACTCATCGCCGCAGTGCCCGTGCCCGATCCCGACGAGCAGCGTCGTCGCCGCGCCGAACGAGGGCATCTGCTGAGCGACATCTCGTAAGCGGCGCCTACCGCTGGAAGAAGAGTTCTCCTCAACCTGCGGCCGCGTCCAGATTTGTCTTCTCCGCTGCAATGGTGGTGTCGTCGCCGTGGCCGGTTCTCACGATCGTGTCGGCCGGCAATGTCAGCAAGGACGTACGGATCGACTCGATGATGGTGTCGTAGTTGCTGTATGACCGTCCGGTGGCGCCCGGTCCGCCGTTAAACAATGTGTCCCCGCTGAAGACCGTGCCGAGTTCGGCCGCATACAAGCAGGTGCTGCCCGGTGAATGGCCAGGCGTATGAATCGCGCGAAGAGTGACGCCGGTGATCACGAATTCGGTGCCGTCGACCAGGTCGTGGTCCGGTCCCTTTTCGTGGATCTCATCCCACAGCATCCGGTCTTGGGGTGGGAACCAGATCGGTGCGCCGGTCGCTGTTGCCAGGTCGACTGCGGCGTTGATGTGGTCGTTGTGCCCATGAGTCAGGACAATCGCCACCACGTTGCGCCCCGCAATGGCGTCGATGATGGGTGCCGCCTCATGGGGTGCATCGATGACCAGAACGTCGCTGTCATCACCAATGAGCCACACATTGTTGTCGACATCCCAGCAACCACCGTCAAGGCAGAACTGGCCCGACGTCACGACCTTCTCGATGCGCGCGGTCCCTCCCCTATTCGCTGCGCTCATGGCGAGACCCCTAAAATGACCACTGAGCGCAGGACCTCGCCTCGGTGCATCTTGTCGAAGGCGGCCTCAACATCATTGATGCCGATCTTCTCGGTGATGAACGCGTCCAGATCGAGACGCCCCTGCTGATAGAGGTCGACGAGCATCGGGAAGTCCCGGCTGGGCAGGCAATCGCCATACCAACTCGACTTGAGCGAACCACCACGTGAGAAGAAGTCCAGGAACGGCATCTCCAGGGTCATCTCGGGTGTGGGCACGCCAACCAGGACCACCGTGCCGGCCAGGTCGCGTGCATAAAATGCTTGCTTCCACGTCTCGGGACGGCCAACCGCATCGATCACCACGTCGGCACCGAAACCACCGGTCAGGTTCCGGATCGCCTCAACAACATCGCCTTCGCTTGCGTTGACCGTATGCGTGGCACCCATACCTTTGGCCCAACCGAGTTTGCTTTCGTCGACGTCGACGGCAATAATTTTGGCCGCATTGGCGAGTGTCGCGCCGGCGATCGCCGCATTGCCGACACCTCCGCAACCGATGACGGCGACCGTGTCCCCACGGCCAACGTTGCCGGTGTTGATCGCCGCACCGAGACCGGCCATGATCCCGCAACCGAGCAGACCGACCGCCGCCGCTGACGCCTCAGGGTCGACCTTGGTGCACTGACCTGCGGCGACAAGAGTCTTGTCGGCAAACGCGCCGATCCCCAGGGCCGCCGACAACTCCGTGCCGTCCTCGAGCGTCATTTTCTGTTTCGCGTTGTGGGTGTTGAAGCAATACCAAGGCCGGCCACGCAGACAAGCCCGGCACTGGCCGCATACGGCCCGCCAGTTCAGCACCACGAAGTCACCGACCGCGACCTCGGTCACGCCAGCGCCAATCGCCTCGACGATGCCCGCGGCCTCATGACCCAACAGGAACGGGAACTCGTCATTGATGCCGCCCTCGCGATAATGCAGATCGGTATGGCACACCCCGCAAGCCTCAATGTCGACAACAACTTCACCGGGACCTGGGTCGGGAATGATGATGTTCTCAACAGTCACCGGTTCACCCTTGGCCCGGGCAATGACACCCCGTACGGTCTGCGACATAAGTACTCCTCTTGTGGTTGGGTCCGAGGCTATGTGCACCGTGGGGCCGATGTTTAACCGAGGTCAGTGTTTGGGACCTTCGCCGCTGTTGCCGAACAACCACACAGTGGCAGACTCGATGACGCGGAGGCGTGCCCCTCAGGTTGGTGGGGCTGAAAGCCTTGCGAGGAGCCGAGCTATGAGACGAAAGACCCCCAAACCGGACCGGAACTACGATCCCCGAGAGCTTGAACTGATCGACGCGTATTGGCGAGCCGCCAACTACCTGTCAGTCGGGCAAATTTATTTGATGGACAACCCGTTGCTCCGGGAACCGCTGTTGAGCGAGCATGTCAAGCCACGATTGCTCGGCCATTGGGGCACGACACCGGGCCTCAACCTCCTGTATGCGCACATGAACCGGGTGATCAGGGAGCGCGACCTCAACGTGCTCTACATTGCCGGACCCGGTCACGGCGGCCCGGGCCTGGTGGCGAACGCCTATCTGGATCAGACCTATTCCGAGGTCTACTCCTCCGTTCGCCAGGGCGAAGACGGTCTTCGATCACTGTTCCGGCAGGTTTCCTTTCCCGGCGGCATCCCCAGCCACGTCGCACCCGAGACCCCCGGTTCCATCCACGAGGGCGGCGAACTCGGGTATGCGCTGGTGCACGCATACGGTGCCGTCTTCGACAACCCCGATCTGGTGGCGCTGTGCGTGACCGGCGACGGAGAGGCCGAGACCGGTCCGCTCGCCGCCAGTTGGCACTCCAACAAGTTCCTCAATCCGGTCACGGACGGCGCGGTGCTGCCCGTACTCCATCTGAATGGCTACAAGATTGCCAACCCGACCGTGCTCGCGCGCATACCCGAGGAGGAGTTGGCCCAGCTTTTGCGCGGTTATGGCCATGAGCCGTATTTTGTCTCCGGCGACGATCCTGCCGCGGTGCATCAACAGCTCGCCGCCACACTGGACGTGGTGCTGGACAAAATCGCAGCAATTCAACGCGATGCCCGCAGTGGTCAGTCATCGGAGCGGCCCGACTGGCCGATGATCGTCCTGCGCACTCCGAAAGGCTGGACCGGTCCCAAAACGGTCGACGGGCAAAAGATCGAAGGCACGTGGCGAGCGCACCAGGTGCCGCTGTCCGAAACCCGCACCAACGCCGAGCATCGTGAACTTCTCGAGCAATGGATGCGCAGTTATCGGCCCGAAGAACTTTTCGACGAATCCGGCAAACTCATCCCCGAGTTGCAGGCACTCGCGCCCGTCGGCAATCGGCGAATGAGCGCCAATCCGCATACCAATGGCGGGCTGCTCCTGCGCGATCTCGTGATGCCCGACTTTCGCGACTATGGGGTCGCGGTCGACCGTCCTGCGGCGGAAATGAGCGAAGCCACCCGCGTACTCGGCGGGTTCTTGGCTGGCGTCATCGCCCGGAACCCCGAATCTTTCCGCCTCATGGGTCCCGACGAAACCGTTTCGAACCGGCTCTCCGGTGTCTTCGACGAGACCGACAGGGCCTGGGATGCGACCCTCATTCCCGGCGACGATCATCTCGCCCCGGACGGACGCGTCATGGAGGTGCTGTCCGAACACTTGTGTCAGGGCTGGCTCGAAGGCTATCTGTTGACGGGTCGGCACGGCCTTTTCAACTGTTATGAAGGGTTCATCCACATCGTCGACTCGATGTTCAATCAGCACGCAAAGTGGTTGAAGACGACACGCGGCATCCCTTGGCGCGCGCCCATCGCTTCCCTCAATTATCTCTTGTCTTCGCATGTCTGGCGCCAGGACAACAACGGCTTCTCGCACCAGGATCCCGGGTTCATCGACCATGTGATCAACAAGAAGTCCGAGATCGTCCGTGTCTACCTGCCGCCGGACACCAACACTTTGCTGTCGGTTGCCGACCATTGTCTGCGCAGCCGCAACTACGTCAATGTGATCATCGCCGGCAAGCAGCCCGCCCTGACCTACCTCAGCGTCGACGAGGCCATCGCGCACTGCACCCGCGGCCTGGGCATCTGGCCCTGGGCCAGCAATGACGAGGGTGAACCGGACGTGGTGCTCGCTTGTTGCGGGGACATCCCGACGCTGGAAACGGTTGCTGCGGCTGACTTGCTCCGTACACACCTGCCCGATTTGAAGGTCAGGGTCATCAATGTCGTCGACCTGATGCGCCTGGAGCCCGAAGCCGAACATCCGCACGGGCTTGCCGACCGGGACTACGACGCGTTGTTCACGACGGACAAACCCGTCGTTTTCGCCTTCCACGGTTATCCGACTCTCATACACAGATTGACCTACCGGCGCAATAACCACCGGAACATCCACGTGCGCGGTTACAAGGAAGAAGGCACCACGACTACCCCCTTCGACATGGTCATGCTGAACGAGCTCGACCGGTTCCACCTCGTCATGGACGTCATCGACAGGGTTCCTTCCCTTGGGTCCCACGCCGCCACCTTGCGGCAGCAGATGTCAGACGCTCGCTTGTCGGCGCGCGCCTACACCCGCGAGCACGGCGAGGACGATCCTGCGATCGCCAACTGGACCTGGCCCGGACGGGATTGACTCATGCGGGTTCTCGTTGTCAATGCCGGTTCTTCGAGCCTGAAGCTCAGGTTGCTTGACGGCTCCGATGCCATAGAGCAGTCAGCGGACCTGCCAGCCGATCAGGACGGTTTCGATATGGATCGCCTAAGCGAGCTTCTCCAAGGCTGGCCCACTCCCGAAGTGGTTGGGCACCGAATCGTGCACGGCGGCACCCGCTTCACCGGTCCCGTCCGGATCGAGGGCGATGTGCGCCAAGAACTGCAGGACCTCACCGACCTCGCACCGCTTCACCAACCGAAATCGCTTGCCGCACTCGACGCGGTCACGGCGCAACTTCCTGACATCACCGCCGTCGGCTGCTTCGACACCGCCTCCCACACGACCATTCCCGCCGCCGCTTCCACCTATGCCGTGCCTCGGGAATGGAGGCAGCGCTACGCAATCCGCCGTTACGGATTTCATGGGTTGTCCCATGCCTATGCAACCCGGCGCGCGGCCCAATTGCTCGATCTCAAGCTGGCCGGCCTGCGCATCGTTTCGTGCCATCTCGGTGCCGGGGCATCGCTCGCCGCCGTGCTAGGCGGCCGCAGCGTGGATACGACGATGGGTTTCACTCCGCTCGAAGGCCTCGTTATGGCCACGCGATCGGGCAGCGTCGATCCAGGGCTGGTGCTCTGGCTCGAGGAACATGAGCATCTCTCACCCCACGAGGTCGCCACGGCACTTGAGCGGCATTCCGGACTCACCGCCCTCGCCGGGACCGGCGACATGCGCGAGATCGAAGCCGCCGCGGATCTCGGCGACGAGCACGCGCTGCTTGCCCTCGACGTCTACCTCCACAGCCTCACAGCGGGCATCGCCGCGATGAGCGCTTCGACTGGAGGGCTCGACGTCCTCGTTTTCACCGGCGGCGTCGGCGAGAACTCGTCCCAGGTACGACGGCTCGCGGCTCAGCGACTGGCCTACTTCGGGGTGGCGATCGATGCCGGCCGCAACGACGGCGGTCCGGTCGACCGCGACCTCTCAACTGAGGGGGCGGCCGTCCGGACCGTCGTCGTCGAAGCACGCGAAGACCGACAGATCGCACGCGAGACCCGTGATCTGATTGCCCGCTGACGCGGCGCGCGGCCATCGACTACCAATAGTGGTTTCGCGGACCCACGGCACGGCCCATTGAACCAAGAAGCCACAGAACGGCCCCGACGACGATCAGGATGATTCCAATGGTCCACAGAATCGAAATATTCAGCAGTGCACCCAATACCAGCAGAATGACGCCCAGAATAATCATGGAATCCATTCCTTCCTCGTGTCTGGCAACCGAACGTTTCGGCCGACAAACAGGCAATACCCGCCCGAGTGTTCGCCAAACATGGCGCCAGATCATTCAGCAACAACCGGGCAGGACAAAAGATCCGGCGGTATCGTGAAGTCAGCGAGTCTGACGCAGTTTTACGACTCGTTCCGACCGCACCGACTTCACGAAAATTGGTATTCGTATGGGCCCCAGTTCCACGCTGACCGACGAGCCGGCCCGCCTGGACGCCGTCCGTCGATATGACGTGCTGGACACACCGCCCGACGGCGCCTTCGACAGAATTACTGCTTTGGCAGCCCGACTGTGCGACGTGCCTATTTCCATTGTGAGCATCGTCGACGTCGATCGCATCTGGTTCAAGTCCCACCACGGACTGGACGCGCAACAGACGAGCCGTGATCCTGGCCTCTGTGCCTCAGCCATCCTTCAAGCCGAACCTTGGACGATCGCCGACGCCTCGAAAGACCCTCATGCGCTCTCGAATCCCTTGGTCGCCGGCGAGTCCGGGTTTCGTTTCTATCTCGGGATCCCACTGAAAACCCACGACGGCTTCAACCTGGGCACACTGTGTGTAATTGACCGGAAACCTCGTGAAGCAACTGATGGCGACATCGCAACATTAAGGGACCTTGCCGCCATTGTCGTCGACGAGTTGGAACTGCGGTTGTCCAGCAGGCTGGTCATTGACTTTGAAATCCGGGCGCGCCGACAAGCCGAGCACGACTCCACGTCATTTCACAAGGTGTCCGAATCACTTCAGGCCGGACTGCGAACCAATCGCGAAATCGGGCAAGCCGTAGGACTCATGATGGCATTTCACAAGATAAGCGATGCCGAAGCTTTCGCCATGCTGAGCAAGTCTTCGCAGGACATGAATATGAAACTCAATCAGATTGCACATCAGGTGGTCCGGCACCACAACAGCCGCAACGATGACGTTGTGCCCTAAACGGCTCCCGAAAACAAGCAGATGCTTATTTGGGTAGTTCGGAGACTTGAAGCCGGGTGGCGTCGAGGCTTCCGTCGATAATGGCCGTGGCGACGAGGCTGAGCGGCTGTTGAGTTCTTCGGCAATAGTCGCGTATGAGGCCGAAAGTCGCCTCGGTGGCGACATCCGTGCGTGCCGCCAGTGAACCTTTTGCCTGTTCGATGAGTACTCGACGGTTCAAAGCGGTTTGTAATTGTTCGGCAAGAAGCTCGTTCTGTCGTACTGCCCGCTCCTGAAGCAAACTGATGGTGGCAACGTCGGCGAGTGCCTGTCCCAGAGCCAGGTCATCCTCGCTCAAGGTCGATTCGTCCTTGCAAAACAGGGCGATTGCGCCAATACACTGCCGCCGCAAGCGAAGCGGCAGTGCGTGTGTGGACCGGTAGCCCGCAGCAGTGGCGGCCGCGGTGAATCGCGGCCACCTGTCAACAGCTTCATCGGGTCCGACATTGACCACAGTTTTTCCACTGTTGAAGCAATCAAGACACGGGCCTTCGTCGTTCTGCAGTGCGAACAACTCCACGAGACGTGCTTCGTGGCTGGTGCTGGCAACGACCTGCATATTTCCACGCTGGTCAGACAAGATGAGACCGGCGGCGTCGGCACCAAGTAGCTCGATGGTGCAGTCGGTCAGTGTGTGCATAACGTCAAGCACGTCGAACTCGTCGACGAGAGTGTCGGTGAGTTCGACGAACGTCTTGGCGATGAGCTGCTCGCGCCTCATAGTGCACCGTCCTTCGTTAGCGGCCATGTCCGACCGTTGATTACCAGCCTACCCACGGGGATCATCGCCAGAGTGAAATTTGAGTTTTCGGGCCAACACATCGCGGGCGACGTCCACTATCGGCCGATTTTCCGAGAAAGCCCGGGCCCGAAGGATCAAGAGCGCCTCGGTAAGACCCACCGCTGCCTGCACGGCGATGAATCCTGTCGACTGATGGATTTCTGCCTGCGACCCGGAAGCATCGACAAGTTGTGGATGCAATCCTTCACCGGGTTCTACCTGGTCCTGTAAATGGAGAAGAACGATGGCAGCGGCGTCGGCGAACGCCAGCGCGTCTGCCAACTGCTCGCGGTCGAGGCTCCCGCTGGTATCCCGGTAGAGGCTGAGCACGCCAAGTCGAATCGCCCCGACCTGCAACGGGATCACGAAAATGGCCGCGACACCGGCGTCGTGCATGGCGGGCCCAAATATTGGCCACCTGCCCGGACCTGTTTGCGCGAGGTCAGGTTGGAGTACTGGCCGGCCCTCGCGCGAGGCATCAAGGCAAGGCCCCTCGCCGAGCGTGTATTGCAGCTCTTCCAGCAATCTGGCTGGGCCGTTGGTGGCGGCCACCACTCCCTGGTGGCCTTCGTCAGTCATCAGGGCAAGCCCGACGCCGCTGACCGGGAGGGCCCTGAGGCACTCTTCGCACAGAAGCTCGGGCAGTGTGTCACCGCGATCACTCTCGAAAAGTGTCGTCACGATCTGCTGCACGCGTGGACTCATGTTGCCGAAAACACCATCAGTTCTGCATCTTCTCGGCGGCTGCGATCCCGTGAAGCTCAGTTGGCTGCATTCTTGACTCCCGCAATTAGTCATCACCGGGGTCTGGGGCGATGTGCACTTTCTGCTTATACCCACCACAGTAGCAACGTCCATCGAGTAGACAGACATGTCAGTCTGACTTAGTGTTGATTCTCAAGGTGGTCAAGAAGTGCGCCGCCTCACGCTAGTTCTGGGTGGCGAGGTGCACGATGACTGATCTCCCTTTGCGAGGAAGTCCCGCGGTCCCTAAAGGAACTGCTTTGAACGCCGATCGACTTTTAGTCGATCCGCATGACAACTGCGAAATTGAAGTCAGTGGCGACATAAACGTTTCTACGGCTCCCGCGCTGCGCGACCAACTCCTGAACGCCATCGATGGCGGGTACCGCTATCTCAAAATCGATGTCCAGCGTGCTGAATTCCTGGATGCGAGCGGTCTCGGTGTGCTCGTTGGCGCATCGCAACGTACCCGCGCAAACGGTGGCTCACTCGAGTTGATCGGCGCCAACAAACGACTGATACAAATATTGGCTATCACTGGACTGGACAAGGATTTCGGCGTCGCGACCTCGGCCCGCACCAGGGGCAATGCACAATCACTTGTCGAAATCACTGAGGATCAGAAGAAGAATCCCGCGGAGTCTGGTTCGCCAGCCATGTCATGAAATTGCCACAAGCGAGGGGGCCAATCAGCAGGGCCCTCTTTGACTATATGCATGACGGCCCGAACGCCAAATCCTCCCTTGTCGTCCGCATGTGCAGGGCGTCTGATGCGCTCGATGACGTCGATCTGCAAATTGCTTTGTGGGCACTTTACGAACTTCATTTCAGATCCTTCGACGACATCGATGAGCGGTGGGAATGGGATCCGACGCTGCTGGCCGTGCGCTCCAAGCTTGAAGACGCGTTCGACCATGCACTCCACGAGGCGATCCGTGACGCACTCAAGAAGCAGAGTGCTTGTGTGCAAGCCAACGCCAGCACGCGCGGAGGCGATCTGGCCTCCCGATTCTTTGAACTGGTCGGTGCGTTCGAAGGGCCAGCGCTCGCGCAACGAGTCCAGAGGGACGCCTCGGCAGAGCAGATTCGTGAGTTTCTCCTCAGCCGCAGCATCTACCATCTCAAGGAGGCCGACGCCCAGACATGGGCGATTCCACGCATCAGCGGTCCGGCAAAGTCAGCGCTCGTCGAACTTCAATTCGACGAGTATGGCAATGGCATTGCGGGCCAGACTCACGCGGAGTTGTTCGCCATCACGTTGGACGAAGCCGGATTGGATTCCAGTTATGGCGCATACATTGATGAAGTAGGTGCGCCTACACTCGCAGCGAACAACGTGATGTCATTTTTTGGGTTGCATCGGCGCCATCGTGGCGCGGCGATGGGGCATCTCGCAGCTTTCGAGGCCACGAGTTCACTGCCATGTCGTCGCTATGCGGCTGGCCTTCGCCGTGCAGGGTTCAGTGAAGCAGCGGCGGACTATTTTGATGAACATATCGAAGCCGATGCGGTCCACGAACAACTCGCTGTTCGCGCTATTTGCGTGAACCTCGTCAAGGGGGAACCGCAGTTGGAGGCCGATATCCTGTTCGGTGCACTGTGCTGCCTTGTGCTCGACTCACGCCAGTCAGCCGAACTCATAGCGCGGTGGGACGATCATGATGACTCTGCAACGCCTGTCCAGTCACCGAGTGTGGTTGGCGCCCCATGACCAAACCTCGCGTCGAGATCACCTTGTGCCCTGACGGACCGATTCTCATCCGGGGGGCCGATCACATCATCGACTTCGACGGGGTCGCCCACAGCACCATCCGCCCCGTTGTCGCCGTATGCCGTTGTGGAAAGACCGGCCGAACGCCCTGGTGCGACGGGACTCACAAACTTCTTTAGTCAGCGAAAGTGGAAGCAGAGCCTGACTGCACAAGGCAGACCAGGACACCATCGCCGGCAAAGGTACGGATCTCCTCAACGCGCAGCCCGATCACCGGTCGCGCTGCCAGAAAGCAGCTCATCGCCGAAACCTGACTCCCGTCCCCCAGCTGAAGGATTGCCACGCCCCCGTCAACGAGGTGGCGTCCAATCACCTCGACACAGATTCGCGCCACATCCAGACCGTCCTTGCCGCCGTCAATCGCCAGCAACGGGTCCATCGGAAATCGCATCGTCTCATCCGAAGGCACCCACGGCGGGTCGGCAAGGATGAGCGCAAAACGCTCGTCGGCAGTGAGCATCGCGTCCATCAGACCAACTCTCACGTCGACTCGATCCGAAACGCCGGCGGCACGGGCATTGGCACTGGCGTAGGAACACGCGTCGACGTCGACGTCGACCAGCACGACTTTGCGCGACACCAGAGATGCAAGAAGAAGCCCCATCTGGCCTGCGCCGGAGCACAGCTCGAGTACCGGGCCATCGGGAGCATCCATCAACAAGTCCTCGGCCCACATCGACTGGGCAATTGTCCAGGGCCGCGGTCGCAGAACGGAACCGCCAAAATGTATGTCGAGCGGTCCGAATCTAATCACCTCTGAACCCGACAGGTCAGTGGGAATCATGAGGCCGACAACAAATCCTCGCCCAGATCGTTTCGAAGGGTGAGCATGATTCGGCTGAGCCGGCGCGAAATTTGCATCTGTGAGACGCCGAGATCCTGGGCGATTTGTTCCTGTGTCCACTGGTCGATGAATCGATGGACGACTATTTGCCGGTCTTCGGCAGCCAACCTGCCGATACACGGCCCCAGCAAGGACCGGATTTCGACACGATCGAACTCGGCATCGGTTTCCCCGATCAATTCGCCTCGAGAACTCGACCCGGATTCGCCGACCCTGACATCCAGGGATGTTGGCAGGAAACACGAATCGGCACGAAGCGCCTCGTTGACATCATTGAGCGCCTCGCCGAGATAGTCCGCGATTTCGGCAGCACTCGGGTTGTACCCGAGGGCCTGCCGCAGCACCTCTGTGCAGCCTGAAATGTGACTCTTCAATTCCTGGATTCGACGCGTCGGTCGCACCACCCAGCAACGATCACGGAAGTGCCTTTTCACTTCCCCGGCGATTGTCGGGACCGCATAAACGAGAAAGTCCCGCCCGCGTGATGAGTCGAATCCGTTCACGGCTTTCACCAAACCCAGACAGGCGACTTGTTCTAGATCGTCGACCCGTTCGCCACGGTCGCGATAACGATGAGCGATCGAATTTGCCACGCCGATGTTGATTTCGACAATCTGATCACAAATATGCCGTTTTCGGGACTCAGAGGTCTCCGCTGCGTAGTCGGCGAACAACGACCTGGTCAGGTCGCTGCGATTCGCAGGGGCATAGGTACTGCTAGCACTGGGATTCGAGGAGCGCAGTCGAGCTCGTTTGGAATCCACGATGAATGACTTCGCCATCTTTGACCAAACTTTGCTTTGTGTCAGAGTCAAGCGCCGCTTTTTTGACGTACCCTCTTTGTAGCATCGACAGACGGGTCTGTCTATCTGAAATGCTTAAGGAGCCGTAAGAATGACAGAAATTTCCGTTGCGCTTGCCCCGGCAAAAGAACGTCTGATGAACACCGCGTACGACCTCTTCGCACGCCGCGGTGTGCGCGGTGTCGGCGTTGATGAGATCATCGCCACCTCGAATGTTGCCAAGGCAACGTTTTACAAATATTTTCGCAGCAAGGACGACCTCGTGCTGGCTTTCCTTGCGCGCCGCGATCAGCTCTGGACGCGCGAAGTCGTCGAGGAAGGTGCCAGGTCGAGGTCTGATCATCCCGAAGGCCAATTGCTCGCCATTTTCGATGTGTACGACGACTGGTTCAGCCGCCCGGCGGAGTTCGAAGCCTGCTCGTTCGTCAACGTCATGCTGGAAATGGGGCCGCAGCACCCATTGGGCCAAGCAGCTGTCGGTTATCTCGAGGACATTCGCTCGGTCGTGCGTGGGCTGGCGTCGGAGGCGGGGTTACGGGAGCCCGAGGAGTTCGCCCGTTCCTGGCACATCCTGATGAAGGGCTCGATCGTCTCGGCGGCCGAAGGCGACCTCAAAGCCGCCATACGCGCGAAAGCAATGGCTCGCACGCTGATCGAGCAGTTCCGCGGACCAGAAGCCCCGTTGGGCTGAAAGCAATGGGAGCAAGCCCACGGCGATTCCTCCCCGGCCGAAAAGCTTAAGACTTCAGAATTCGTTCCATCACTGCCAACGGGATCTCTCCCGTGTCGTCATCGGGCTCAACCTTCTGGAGATTCCCGGTTGGGTCGACGGATGGCGATGGCGATGGCGAATCGTTCGGGCTGGTAGTCATGAAATCTCCTTCATCGGATAGCGAACTTTGGATTCAATACCCAGCCGCCATTAATCCATGCAGGCCAATTATGCAAAGGAAATGGATTAGTGCCCATCAATGTGGGTATACATAAATTACCGCCATCGAAGAGACTTAACCGAAAAGGAATGATCATGGGACTAAACGACAAAATCGGCAACGCCGCTGAAGATGCCAAGGGAAAAGCCAAAGAGGCAGCAGGCAAGGCGACTGACGACGACTCACTCGAAGCCGAAGGCCACGCCGATCAGACTAAGGCCGATTTCAAAAAGGCCGGAGAGAACATCAAGGATGCCTTCAAGCACTGATCGACGACAGTCGATCCTCGAACGCCTGAATGCGACGCTGACGGCGAAATTGTGTGTCGCCCTGTGGCGAAGTTGCCATCGGAAGCAAAAGGCGGGGCCGCGTTAGAAACCGCGGCTACCCACCCCAAGATGCGGGCATTTTCGGGGGGCTTGTCGTCGCTTGACCCCCGGCAAGTGCCCACATCTTGCGGGTCAGAGCTCGTTGCCGAAGTCGAAGCTTTCAGGCACTTTGACCTGAGCGTCGGTCGGCCCGAAGACGAGGGTGATCTGCTGGCTTGCGGCCAAACGAATCATTGCCGGGTTGCTCGTGACTTCTTTGCCGTTGACAAAGGCTTTGAGTGACTTGCCATCACGGGCCGCGAGCGACCCGATCTGGTTCCCGGACAACGAGACGTCCCACTGAGTGAAAAACTGACCGAGGGTGAACGCCTGGCCCTTGGTGGCAGCCTCGATATGGACAATCCCATCGTTGCTGTGGGAATGAAGTGCCGACATTGACCCATCGCTCGGATCAACACCGACGTCTGCAGGCACCGGCACGGCCTTTCCGTCGATGAGAATGTCGAGGTGAACGTGGTAATGCTCCGCCATTCCCATGGCACCAAGATTCAGTCCCGCAGCCTTGACCCGTGCAAGAACATCGACAGGCAACAACCATGGCGGAGCCGCGTTGGCCCCCTGTCCGCTCCCCGCACTCAGATCAACTTTCGATGCCGTGGCCTGCTCGTCGCCGGACCTGGAAATGGTCACGGCCGCCACCGCGATCAGCGCCACAACAACGAGCGTAAATGCGCCGAGCGCCAAACGCCGGGCCCCAGTAGACAGACTCATTGCTTCAGCAGGTCTTTCATCCTAGCGATTTCGTCGGTCTGTCCGCCGATGATTGTTTTCGCCAAGGCAATTGCTTCGGAGTTGCTGCCGTCTGCGACTTCGTCGTCGGCCATGGCGACCGCACCTTCATGGTGTTTGATCATCATGGTCAGGAACATCGTGTCGAAGGCTGTTCCCGAAGAACTGTCCAGTGACTTCATGTCCGCGTCGGACATCATTCCCGTCATTGCGCCGTTGTCGCCCGAGCCATGGTCCATGCCCGACATTTCGTTGTCGGGAACCGGCTTGTCCCAATCCTTGAGCCAACCCGTCATCTTCATGATTTCGGGATCCTGAGCGCCTTGAATTTCAGCCGCAATGTCCTTCACCTGCGGGCTAGACGCCCGGGTGTCAGCAAGTTTGGCCATCTCGACCGCTTGGCGATGGTGCGGAATCATATCTTGGGCGAACGTCACGTCCTGCTTATTGAACTTCGCCTCAGAGGAACTGCTGTCGTTGTTTCCGCAGGCAGTGAGTACGACTGCCATGCCCATAATGAGTACTGCAAGTGCTTTCTTCTTCATGTTTTTCTCCTGGTGTGATGGATGGCTGGAACTGTGAGCCGACTCGCTTTCGGGGTCGGCGCAGCCCAACTCAGCACCGCAGGATCGACAGACTTATGAGGTCTGGCGGTGGTCTGAAAACCGATTTCATCTGGACAAGGACGACCCTCGAGGAACGCTTCAACACAGCCACGGGACGTCGCGCGAGGCCACCGAATGCAACCCAGAGAAGGAGCGCACCGCCAATAATGGCGGCGAGGCACAGAGTGAGCATCCCGCAGTCAATGCCGTGCCCGGAGGGATTCTCGCCATGCTGATTGTGGCCAGCCGGCGCGTCGGCAGCCATTGCCCCGGCTGCCATCGACTGGGTCGCCGGCACCGAGTGTGCGGAGGCCGACGTCGTGTGGTTCTGAGTGAGGCCGTGCATGCCGATGATGGCGAACACCATGCCGCCGACAATGGCAAGAAGGAGCACTCGAGCGTGCCCCTTCTGCTTGGTTGTGCGGCGCTTCATCATGGTCTTGATCTTATCTGTCCCATCACAATCGACGACGTGCTCGGTCCGCACCCGCATTTCACGACGCTCGGGGCTCAGTGCGTCATCTCGGCTCCACCGTTGGGGCCTTCGGGCAGTTCGATCGTCGTAGCCGGGCGAGTGCCTACGGTGACCGGAGAAAAACTGATCCCATTTGGCTTCGAGCCGACCGGGATGCGCGCCACTACCTTGAGAGTTAACAAGTCGAGCACGGCGACGTCGTTGCCGTAGATGTTGGTGATGTAGGCGTGCCGGCTGGATGGATCGATGACGATGCCGTGCGCTCCCTGGCCGGTCTTGACTGTACGCAACACCGTGAAGGTCTTGGTCTCAAGAATTGAGACGGTTGTGCTCGGCTTGCCCTCAGTGCCTTGGTTGGCCACGAGGAGATATCGGTTGTCAGGACTCACATAGGTCTGGATCGGGCCGACGCCGACTTTGGCCTTACTAACGAGTTTGCGCGTGGTGACGTCGACTTTCGCGACGGCGTTCTCTCCGTTCACCGATGCGTACACGAAACGTTCGTCCGGCGAAAAGGCGACCTGGGCCGGTGATTTCCCGACCTCAATGTCGGCGACCTGCTTGTTGGTTGTGGTGTTGATGACGCTCAGGGTCGTCCCTGTGATATTCGCGACGTAGACCCACTTCCCATCTGGACTAGGTCGCAGGCCGTGGGGGCCAGACCCGACAGGGATGGTGGCGACAGGCTTGCCCGTTGCAGTGTCGATGGCTGACACCGTGTTGTCCGCATTGTTGGTCGTGTAGGTGGTCTTGCCGTTCGGAGTGACCACGATGTGGGCCGGCATGCTGCCGGTGGGAGCCGTGCCGTGCAGTCCTAACGTCTTGGCGTCGACCATGACGGCCAGCGATTTCGTTCCGCTCACGGCCCAAAGCGTGCGCCCGTCCGGGGAGACCTGCACATTGTGCGGGCTCTCGATTCCCTTCAGGGTGGTCACCACCTCGTTCTGACCCGCGTCGATGGCGGTCAGGCTGGCGCCGTCCTCGTTCGCGACCCAGACCGTTCCGGTCACCATGGCATTATGCTCCGACGACAGATCCGCCGGTTTCGGTTCGCCGTTGCCGATGGTGATGAAGGCTGCCGCAGCGACAATGGTTGCGACGCCGACCACTCCCGCGGAAATCAAAACTTTTCGTCTGCTCATTGTCGACCTCCGGTAGATTTTCGAATGTTGCTATCCGGGGGCTTTCCCATGCCGGCGCAACAATGACCACCATCGATCAGTGACCCCGCCCTAACGACAAGTTTTCGGTGAAGATTCGACAAAGACTGCAGCAGCGACCGACTACGGCACCACAGGCAAACGCAGGCGCTTCAGCATGAGGGCGTTGACTGCGACGATGAGACTTGATCCAGACATCGACAATGCGGCGATCTCAGGGCGCAGGACGAAACCGAATGCGGGTTCAAAAACTCCGGCCGCGATCGGCAGGGCGATCACGTTGTATCCGACGGCCCAGCCGAGATTTTGCCGCATTTTGCGGAGCGTGCCGCGACCGATCAACAAGGCTGCGGCCACATCAAGGGGGTCTGACCGCATCAGCACCACATCGGCCGTCTCGATTGCGACGTCAGTCCCTGCCCCAATCGCGATGCCCAGGTCGGCTTGGGCCAGCGCGGGTGCATCGTTGACACCGTCGCCGACCATGGCCACCCGCTTCCCGGCGCTCTGCAGTTCAGCCACTTTGGCAGCCTTGTCCCCGGGCAGAACTTCGGCGATCACAGTGTCGATCCCCAACTGGCCCGCAATCCGTTTAGCGGTTGCCTCGTTGTCACCGCTGAGCATGACCACGTCGACGCCCAACTCATGCAGCGCAGACACGGCTTCGGCTGAGGTGTCCCTGACCGCATCGGCCAGGGCTATGACCCCGGCCCCACGGCCATCGACAGCGACCAGGACTGCGGTGCGCCCGGACGCGGCAAAATCGTCCCGTCGTGCCATCAGCGAGCCGACGTCGACGCCCTCTGCCGACATCAGTTTGCGGTTGCCCACGACCACGCGGCGTGCTTTCACCTCGGCGGTCGCACCGAGTCCCGGGACGTTTCGAAATCCGGTGAGTGGCAGAACCGGCGCGTCGCGTTCGGTGGCGTATCGGACGATCGCACCGGCCAGCGGGTGCTCGGATTCACGTTCGACGGCGGCGACCAAGGCCAGCAGTTCAGCCTCCTCGACGCCCTCGACGACCACATCGGTGACCTCGGGTTCACCCTTGGTCAGGGTCCCGGTCTTGTCCATCACCACGGTGTCGATGCGGGCGGAGGACTCAAGAGCAGTGGCGTTCTTGATCAGGACACCTCGCTTTGCTCCCAAACCGGTGCCCACCATGATCGCTGTGGGTGTGGCCAGGCCCAACGCGTCGGGGCAGGTGATGACCACCACGGTGATCGCAAAAAGGAGCGCCGTCTGCACACTGGCTCCTGCCGCCAGCCAGACGAGGAAGGTCCCGGTCCCGCCGATCAACGCAACCAGTACGAGCCAGAACGCGGCCCGGTCAGCGAGTCGCTGGCCGGGGGCCTTGGAGTTCTGCGCCTCCTGAACGAGTGCCACGATCTGGGCCAGAGCGGTGTCAGATCCGACCTTGGTGGCTCGGACCCGCAACGTCCCGGTGGTGTTGATCGAGGCGCCGATAACTTCAGCTCCCCTCGCCTTGCTAACCGGGAGGCTTTCACCGGTGACCATCGACTCGTCGATCTCGGACTCGCCATCCTCGACTTCGCCGTCCACAGGGATCTTTCCGCCCGGACGGATCAGCAACAGGTCGCCTACGACGACCTCGGCAGTGGGCACCTCGACCGGTTCGCCGTCCCGCAGCACCACCGCCATCGGCGGTGCGAGTTCGAGCAACGTCCGGATGGCGTCGTTCGCACCGCCGCGGGCACGCATCTCGAACCAATGCCCCAACAGTACGAACGCGGTCAGCACCGAAGCGGCCTCGTAGAACACCTCGCCGCCGCCGGTCAGCGTCACGACGACGCTGTACAACCAGCCGGCCCCGACGGCGACGGCTACCAGCACCATCATGTCCAGAGTCCTGGCCTTGAGCGCCCGATAGGCGCCGTCGAAGAAGATCCATGCCGAGTAGAACACCACCGGCAGGCTCAACAAAAGCGAGAGCACGTCGTCCCGCAGGCCGAATGGCGTGTCGGCGGAGAAGCCGAGGACATTGCGGCCTATCGGGGACCACAACAGGATCGGTACCGACAACACCACTGCGACAAGGAAGCGGTTGCGCATGTCACGGACCATGGCGCCCATTGACATTTCCCCGTGGCCCCCGCCGTGGCCCATCGTCTCCTGCGGCGACCGGCCCGCCTGAACATCGTGCCCACCTTCGGCGTCGTGTCCGGCGTGAACATCGGAGGTAGCTGTTCGCATTGGCTCGCTCATCGGGTCGCATACATGCTCGGGCACCGAACGCCCGGCACAGTGATAGCCACAGTCGCGCACCCACTGCGAGAGTTCACCCAACGAGGTCTGCTCGGAGTCGTATGTCACGGTGGCCGTCTGGGAGACGGCGTTCGCCTCGACGGCGATGACGCCGGGGCGACGAAGAAGCGTGGCCTCCACGGCAGCCGCCGACGTCGCCCAGTGCAATCCTTCAACCTCGAGTACGGCGGTTCGGCTCATCGACTGTGCCACTTTCTGTGCTGTTGTGCCCCAGGTGTTTTGAACCGGCGGAGCCGGTTACTACGGACAGCTGCGCCGGAGGCAAATGCCCCCGGCGCCTAGATGAAGAGTAGGGCTGCACTCATGCAGACCTACCTACAAAGGCCTGGCTCCCGCCCTCAGCACACGTGGCTCGGATCCCAGCCTGCGAAACCGTCGTGCATCCGACCCGGGTTACTCACCCCGTCAAACCCCATAGTCTGCGCGCACGTCTGCACGTGCTGACCGTAGTCCTGACCGGTGTCGGCAGCAGTTGCTGAGCCCGTCCCCAGGAATCCCAGCCCTGCCGTCGCCACTGCTATCGCCACTACCTTTGCCACTGATTTCCACATGTCATCTACCTCCAGATATATAGTTATTTCGAATTTCTTCCTACCTACGACTTTTCGCTGCGTAGTCGCTATTGCGCCAGTACCTTTGTGCTCACGTCGCTGGGACCAAGGTCCGGGACTTTGGGCGGCAACCGAGCTGGCAACCGAACTAATGTTCAGTGGCGGTCACCCGGCATCATGAACATCATCATGGCCATCATCGCGGTGCACGCCACGGCGTAGATGATGAAGCCCGAGCCGGCGACGCCGGTGGCCACGAGGACACCGACGATGATCAGCATGGGGACGCAGCAGGCAATCATCATCAGCCTGTGGCCACCGCGGCCTGCAGGTCCGGTGTGGTCGTCGTCCTCAGATGGTTGCGGCGGCGGCAGGGGTCGGTTGGAGGGCATTTTCGCTTGGGACGTGTGGGTCCTGTCCGGCCGTTCGTCGGTCATGATGTCCGCCCTTTCAATGATGCAGGAACGTGACCGAACTTCTTGTACAGCGGGCAATGACCCGTGGCGCCCGTCACGACCAGATCCAGACCAGCCAGAACCAGGAGCGTCTCCAAGACTGCGGCAACGGTCGACGCCGCACCGACGAGGAGGATGGCTCCACCCACAACTCCAAGCAGGCCCAACACGATACGGGCGATCCGTTCCGCCGGAGTGATATTCACTTTCCACCGATTCTGGATGCTCATTTCTTGCTCCTCCGTAGCGATGAATCCCTTGCAATTCTTGTGCCTTTGGTCGTCCTACTTCTCATCATGTCCGCCGGTTGTGGAGGCTTCTCAATGGTTCTGATGAAGATTCATTGAAGGACCCATTTCAGCTGTGATGCTGACCGTGGTCCGTCGTGGGCGTTTGGCCTGGCGTCGTCGGAGTGTTCGCGGGAGAGGAGTCACCAGTGATGGCGGGACCGATGACGAACGCCGACAGGGAAAACATGGCGGCAAATATGGCAATAGCGATCGCTGGTGCCCACGGGGTGTGGAATTTCTTGTAGAGGCGCCTTAGCAAGGGAATGGAAAACAACAAGCCAAGTGCGAAGAAAACCACGTTCCCGGCGGCCCCGGTGACCAAGACAGCGCCGGCGATCAGACCGATGTGATGCAGAACGTGTGGGACCAGTCCCATCGCTACGCCGACGGCCGCGCCGATGGATTCCCAGATCGTCTTGCGCCTGCTGCGGGGCACCGGGCTCTCTTCTATTCCAGTTGTGGCCCGTTCGGTCAAATTCCGTCTGCGCATGAATGTTTCGCCTCTACTTCTCGTAATCGAGGGTGGTCATCATGCCGGTCTCAGCGTGGTAGATATTGTGGCAATGCGTGGCCCATCGGCCTGGGTTGTCTGCTTCGAGTTCGACGTCAACCGTTTGCATCGGTCGCACAATGACGGTGTCTTTGCGCGCCCCTCCGGAAGCGAGCGCGAAGGTGTGGCCGTGGACATGCATCGGATGAAACATCATCGACCGGTTCTGGAATCTGAGCCGCACACGTTCCCCCTGTTTCACCATGAGTGGTGCGGTGTCGGGGAACATCTTGCCGTTGATCGTCCATCGATACGGTGCCATCGACCCGCTCAACGCGAGATCGAGCTGCCGGTCAACCTTCTTTTTCGGCAGACGCGCCTGTGCAGCGGCTGTCATGTCGGTGCTGAGCACGACACGTCGGTTGAGTTCAGCTGGCTGCACGTCGGGACCGGGCCTGCGACCTGCGCCGGTGCGCACGACGGCCATAGCCTGACCATTCTTTCCCTCAGCCGAGGCGACGAGAGGGAAAGCTCCGTCACCGAGGGTGACGACGACGTCGTAGCGTTCGCCCATTCCGATCAACAGGGCATCGGTGCTGAGCGGCTCGACGGGGAAGCCGTCGCTGTGGGTGACCATCATCCGGTGACCGCCGAGCGCGAGCCGGAAGGCAGTGTCCGAACCGGCGTTGATGATTCGGATCCGGACCCGCTGTCCGGGTTTGGCCGTCAATGTGGCCGGAGATCCGGGGGTTCGGCCGTTGATGAGGTAGTGCGGGTAGTCGATGTCGCCGGCACCGCCCAGAAGCGGAGACTGCATCGACTCGCCCATGTGGCCCATATCCTTGCCGCTCATGTGGCCGTCCTGGGCCGATCCCTTGGCGTCGCGAAGCCCCTCGAGCACCTCGTCAGGGGTGCGGCCGGTGCCGTCGACCCAGTCATCGAGCACGACGATCCACTCCTCGTCGTATTTGCCCGGCTCGGCCGGGTCGTCGATCACCAGGGCGCCATACAGACCCCGATCGAGTTGCACGCCCGAGTGCGGGTGATAAAAGTAGGTACCCGGGTCGGGGGCGGTGAACTCGTAGGTGAAGCCTTTCCCCGCCGCAATAGGATCCTGGGTGATCCCCGGGACGCCGTCCATGTCATTGCGCAGCGCGATGCCGTGCCAGTGAACGCTCGTGCCGGTGCTGAGTTTGTTGTCCACCTTGACTCGCAGGAGATCTCCGGCCTGTGCACGCAGAACTGGTCCGGGCAGCGAATCGCCGTAACCCCACGTTTGAACCACGAGACCACCGAGATTCAGGGTGATGGGCTGAGCAATGAGACGCGCGTTGACGACCCTCTGGTTCGCTTTGCGACGCATGTCTTCGGCACGGCGTACCGCCGCGGACGAGACTCCAACGGTTGAGGCGGGCCCCGGACCGGACTTGGACCAGGCCGCCACCCCGCCCAGCCCGAGCAAGCCAGCCGCGCCGGCCGAGCCGATCAACAGGGTGCGGCGATTGATGTCATTCAACGGACTCCTCCTCGCAGGGCTTCCTGGCGTGCGTGGTATTCGTCGGTCTCGATCTCACCGCGTGCGAAGCGTTCGTCCAGCAGCTGCTGGGGATTGCGCTCGCTGGGTTGCCGATTGGATGGAGTGCCGCTTCCATCTCGGCGGAAGATGGCGACGATCGCAAAAATCACCAACCCCCAGAAGGCGGCCATGCCGATAGCCATCGCGATCCAGCCACCCCAACCCATGTAGCCCCAACCTGTGTAGTTGTCCCAACCCATCATTGTTTTCAGCTCCTTGTGTCGTTGTCTTCGACATTGCCGCAGGGACCCCGCAAAAACCGTTGCGGTTTTGTGAAGGTTCATTGAAGATGTGGCTGGGAACGGCCTTCGGGCAGGCGGCGTTGGGCCTCCTGCTGACACCATTGACGTATGACGCAGACTTCCCGTCCCCAGTCGGGACTCCGGGCAATGGTCGTTGAAGACGAGACCTCGCTCGCAACGCTGCTGGGCAATTACCTCGAACGTGATGGTTTCGACGTTACGGTGGCCAATGACGGGCTCAAGGCGGTGGAAATCGCTCGGGTTGTTGACCCGGACATCGTCATTCTCGACCTGGGCCTTCCCGGCCTGGACGGTATTGAGGTCTGCCGTCAACTGCGCACGTTTTCCAACGCCTACGTGGTCATGCTCACCGCCCGCAGCGACGAAATCGACACCCTGATCGGGCTTTCAGTTGGTGCCGACGACTACATGACCAAGCCCTTCAGTCCACGCGAGCTGATGGCTCGCATCCAGGTAATGCTGCGCCGGCCAAGAAATGGTGCCCCGAACACGATCGACACCGCGCAAGCCAGGACGTTCGGACCCTTGACCATCGATCCCCTTGGCAGGGACGTATGGCTGGCCGGCGAAGCCGTACCACTCACCCGCACCGAGTTCGATCTGTTGGCGGTGTTGTCAGAACGACCCAGTATGGCGTTCAGCAGGCAACAACTGATTGAGGCGGTCTGGGACTCCAATTGGGTCGGCGATCCGCATCTGGTCGACGTACACATCGGTCATCTGCGTCGCAAACTTGGCAGCGATGCAGATCACACGGAATTTATCCGGACGGTGCGTGGAGTCGGATACCGGATGGGGACGGGCGAATGATCAAGCACGCTGGGGACGAACGGCGAAAAGCCGGTCCAAGGTTCACGACGCGATTGCTGGTCGCGCAGGCTCTCGTCCTGGTGGCGGGAGCGTTGACCACTTGGCTCGTGGCCTCCGCCGTGGGGCCGGCAATTTTCCGTGAACACCTCAGCCGTGCCGGCGTGTCCCATAATCCGGCCGAGGCCACTCATGTCGACGAGGCTTTTGCCGCTGCGTTGATCATCTCATTACTGGCGGCGCTGCTAATCGCTGTGCTGATGGCGCTCCTGGTCACGTGGTACTTCACCCGTCGGGTTCAGCGGTCCATGGTGGCTGTCGCCGCAACGGCGGCAGAAATTGCCACCGGTCGCTACAGTTCTCGTGTTTCCAGCCCCGGACTCGGCGGCGGCGTCGATCAACTCGTGGACACCTTCAATCAGCTAGCCCATCGGCTGGACACCACCGAGATCACCCGACGGCGGATGCTCGCCGACCTCGCCCACGAGATGCGAACGCCGCTGGGAACACTCGATGCCCACCTTGAGGCACTTGAGGATGGCGTCCGCGAACTGGATGAGCCCACGTTGTCGGTCCTTCGTTCGAGCACTCATAGGCTCGGCAGGCTCGCTCAGGACATCAGCGCGGTGTCCCGGGCCGAGGAGGGAAACCTTGAGATCCGCCCTGTCCGCATCGATGCGCGAGAACTGATCAAAACGGCCAGCAGTGAGGCACAGGACAAGTTTGAGACCAAAGGGGTCCGGCTCGTCGAAGACGTCGCTGCGGGCACGACCGTTTTCGCCGACCCCGAGCGAATGGGACAGGTGTTGGGAAACCTCCTCGACAACGCGTTGCGGCATACCAGCGAAGGTGGAACTGTCACTCTCACCAGTCGCAGCGTCGACAAACGCTGGGTTGAGTTCGAAGTCCAGGACTCAGGCGAAGGCATCGAACCAGAACACCTGGCCAACGTGTTCGACCGTTTCTACCGCGCAGATACGGCCCGCAACCGAGAGCAAGGAGGGAGCGGAATCGGCCTGGCGATCGCCAAAGCGCTGCTCGAAGCCCACGGTGGCGGAATCTCCGCAGACAGTCCCGGCCGCGGCCGCGGTGCAACGTTCACCGTGCGCCTGCCCTCGCTGGGTTCGAAACCTTCGGGGATGCGAAAACCGGGCATACACGGTTGATGGGAACGATTCATTCGGGCCTGTGGTCGGCAGCAAGATTCAGGACAGGATCGACGCACGTGGTAACAATGGATCGTCAGTGGCGTCGCCCGGCTCGGATTGCTGTGGCCGTTTTACTTCATTCCGGTCCTGGGATACGCCGGGCCGATCCTTTGGCGGGAAGGTTCCGCTCAGGCGCTGCTGGTCGTCGCTTTCGGGGCTACACGGCAGACGCGGCGAACGCGCACGACTTGGGTGATTAGCGTCAGCCAGATGGCCGCCACGATGGCGAAGAGGACGACGGCCAAGACACGGCCCACTCCAGCGAGGGGCTTGGGCGGCTCGGGATGGTAGGCGGAACGGGCGACGGTCACCTTGACAGTAGTGCTGGCCGTGACCGGCTGGGCGCCGGCTGCGGTGTAGCTGGCAATGAACTCCTGTGGCCCAGTATCGGTCGGTTGGTAGAGGTGGTCGGAGTCGCCGCCGAGAGTCAATCGAGCTATGCCGGTTGTATCGGTGGTCGCCGCCCCCAGCGGCACCAGCCGACTTGGGGTCCTGGCCTGACTGAACTGTGTGGTGGTGAAGGCGAACGCCACGTCCGCGTTGGCCAATGGATGGCCGTCGGCGCCAGTGAGCGCCGCAGTGAGCTCCATCAGCCCACCGGCCTCGGCCCCAGTGATCGTGATGTTTGGCGCGCTCTGCCCCGCTCGCTGTGGCGTCGCGGCGCTTGCGGGGGTGGCGGCTCCCGCGCCGAACATGCCCAGAAGAGCTACCAGTAGCAGGACGCCGAACGCCCCGCCCACGCGATGAGCCGAACCCGTCCCGCCGACCGGCCTCGAGTCATGGCCCCCCGACTCGTTCAGCTCGGCGGGCGCGTGCCCGTTCACGGTCTTCTCCATCGCCTCGATCTCCCGGATCTCTTCGATCTCATCAATGGACAGCAGTGGTACGACGCGAAAGAGCAGCATGAGCAGTAGCGGGATCGCAGCCGTCGCGGCGAGGGTAATCGCGACAGGAACCCAGGTGAAGTGGTATCGGCCGAACGCGCCGGTCATGGTGTCGTAGGTGGTTGGGCCGACCATCATGAGGATCCGCTTGAGCCACATCATGGGCACGACGAGAAGGGCGGCGATGACCATGCCCCTCACGTTCCTTGTCCATGGCAGCGCGACGAGAAGCAGCGGCAACAACCCTCCGACGATGGCGAACAGCCAGAACCAGGGGGCCAGGCGACCCACAATCAGCTCGGTGAACACCGCAGCCGTTCCACGATCGCCGACGTAGGCGCCGGGCAGGAGGTCGGCGAAGGTCAGGTAGATATAGGTGGCCGAGAGCGTGGCCAGGATGAACCCGAGCCGCACGAAGTGCCGCTCGGTGATGAACTCCTCGAGATGGTAGCCGCGGCGGAAGCCGGCGACGACCAGGATGACCAGCGCCACTCCGGAGTAGAGCGCAGCGACCACGAACTGTGGCGCCCAAATGCTCTCGTGCCACCACGGCCGGCTGGTGGTGGCGAAGGCCCATGCCAGGACGGAGTGCACGGACACGGCCAACGGGATGATCATGATGGACACCAAGCCCAGGGCGCCGGACAGAACACGCCGTTGCCTCTGTGCGCCCACCCAGCCGCGAGAGACCGCCGCGTACAGGCGCGCCCGGCGCCTACCCAGGCGCTGCGCGTATCCCTCGTGCAGGACCGCCATGTCCGGAACGAGCGGGAGAGCGAAGAACACGATGGACGCGGCCATGTAGGTCATGACCGCGACGAAATCCCAGAACACCGGAGCGGACGTATTGGGCTGGGTCACCAGCTCCCAGAGCAGGATGGGGTTGCCAATGTGCGGGATGATCAGGGCGGCTCCGATGAGCACCGTCACTACGGCTGTACCTTCGGCCAAGCGGGTCAGCGGCGCGCGCCAGGTCGCACCCGTCAGCCGCAGGATCGCCGAGACCACGGCCCCGCCGTAGCTGACTCCGATAAAGGCGACGACGTCAGCGATGTAAATGGCCCAGAAAGCCTGATCGCTGTAGCCGGCCGCTCCCATCCCGCCCCGGAGCTGGACGATCCACGCGGCGATGCCGATCGCGACCACCATGCTCAAAGCGATGATGGTGAGCCACCAGAGTTGGCTGGGCTTGCCGAAAGGGCGTAGCGAAGCCTCACGGGCGTCGGGGGTCTTGGCAGCCTCACGGGCGTCGGTTATCCGCGCCCCGCCGATCATGGCATCAGTACTCATGCCTGATCCGCAAGGCTCTGGCCGTGGCCGAGGATGTAGTAGACGCGCGGATTGGTTCCGAGCTCCTCCTTGTACCGCACGGCGTCGTTCTCGCGGAGAAACTCCGAGAGCACCACGCTCTTTCCGACGCCGTTGACGGCGATGTCGGTGACCAGGTCGCCGATGTACAACACACCCATCGGGCATCCGGAGACGCAGGCGGGCAGTTCCCCCTGCGGTAGCCGGTCGGCGCACAGTACGCACTTTCCGACCGTGCCCTTTTTCGGTACCGGCATCTGTGGCGTTGAAGGCATGGGCATGCGCTTTGGCGCGGGTGGTTCGGACCAGTTGAAATAGCGTGCCTCGTACGGGCAGGCCGCCATGCAGGCGCGCGACCCGACACAGGTATCCGTGTCCACCAGGACGAGCCCCTCGTCGGTGCGGATCGTCGCGCCGACCGGGCAGACTTTCAGGCAAGGAGGGTCCTCGCACATCATGCAGGGCCGCGGCATGGGGAACGTCCCGCCGGAACTGTCCTTCATCGAGTAGACCTTGATCCAGGTTTGCTCTTCCCTCAGGCCGTGGCGCTGCTGGCAGGACCTGGTGCACGACTGGCAGCCGTCGCAGGTGCGCAGGTCGATGACCATGCACCAAGCGTGCGCGGCAGCCTTCGGCCCCTCCGGTGTGGTCGCCGCGCCTGAGGCGGGCGCCGCGTGCGCCTCGTCCCGGTAGTTGACCATTGCCAGGGCGCTGCCCGCTGCCGCGACGCCCAACGTTGCCAGAAGATTACGCCGACTTAACACCTGATTAACTTCCCGGGCGACGTCCGGAGGAAGACCTGCTGGTACCTGGGGATGCGTTGTGGGGGGCTCCATGTCGTTCTCCTTTGCGATCATTCTCAGTTCACTTCTTGGTCAAAACTCTGCTTATGGCTCACGACGCCACTGCTGGGGGTGGAGCTTGGTACTCCGCCGCCAGTGCCGTGAGAGACGACGCATCCGGCGGTGGCGGCCGCCTTGGTGCTCGACCGGGTGGAGTCCCCGCTACGCCGACGAGGGAACGGTTCATGGTGTCTTCCTCTGCGCCAGTCGCCGGGCCACGCCGGGGGCCCATGTCACCACCGCCGCAGCGGCCGCGATGAGGACGAGCGCCGACCCGGGATAGGCCCAACTGGTGAAGTTCATCAGGCTTGTCGGTCCGACGACCCGAGGAGTGAAGGGGTCCACGCGGATCGGCGACGTGGCGTCGAGGTCGTGGCCCACCTGCCAGAGACGAAACTGGACGTCGGCCAATGCTCCAATTGGGATGAGCCAGACCGCGGCGCACGCGACCCGCCGCAGCCAGCGTCGACGCGTCGCGACGGCCAAGACGGCTGCTGCCATCCCGACGAGGATGACCAGCGGCCAGAGCCTCATCTCGGGCATGTCGGCGAAGTTGAAGTTGAAGGGGCGCATGCCGATGTAGTGGGAGAGTTCGTTGATCTCGCCCAGGTCGCCCTTGACCCTATTGCCGTAGACGGAGACACCGAGCCCGTCCGGGTACTGGGGAGCCCGAAACAGCGCCCGCCATATCGGCAACCCTGCCGCGACGAGCAGCAGGGTGATGGCTGCAAGACCCGATGCGATCCGCACCACGCGAGGCAACTGCTGCTTCATCGGTCTTCTGAACTGCACGCTCACGAGACAGTCAGCGTTCCCTTCATGCCGCTCTCGCGATGACCAGGAATTGAGCAGTAGGTCGCGTAGGTTCCCGGCGTCAGGGTGACGGTGGCCTCGGCCGCTTTTCCTGGGTTCGCATGGAGATGGAGGTCCAAGGCATCGATCAAGAAGTCGTGCTCCACCCCTCCATGGTTGGTGAAGCGGATGGTCGTCTGGCCGGCGGACGCCTTGACTGTCGACGGCGTGAAGGAGAACTCGGTGCCCTCGACGCTGAGCACGTCACCAGCCGCAGACGTGGAACCCGTACTCGTCGTCGGTTCCGCACCCTGGCCTCCACCGCACCCGACGACGAGGAGCGCGACGGCGGCGACCACAGCCAGCACGCTCGCACGCCGGAGGAGGTGACTATGGCTGAACATCCGCATCATCAGGCTTCCTTCGGCGCCACGAGAAGCCAGCCGTACATCTCCATGTGGAGCGCCGAGCAGAACTGGGCGCAATAGAAGGCGAAGGAGCCGACCCGGTCGGCCTTGAACTCGACATTGACAACCTCGCCCGGGTCGAGAGTCACCTGAATGTTGTGAGCAGGCACAGCGAGCGTGTGAGTGGCGTTTTCTGTGCTCTCGATGTTGGTCACATGCAGCCGAACGGTGTCGCCCACCGTGACCGGAATCTGCTCCGGCGTGAAGTGACTCCGCATGAGCGTCGCATAGACGTCGACGACGCGGCCGTTGCGCTTGATCCTCTCCTTGCCGGCGACGGTGGCGTACTGAGACTTCGCCATCGTCGCCGGATCGGTTCCCGGAGCGTAGACCTTGAGGGGATTCAGTTTGTCGATGTTGATGATCTGGGCGTAGTGCGGCTCAGAGCCACCGAGCGGCAGACTGCTCAACGTCCGCGCCGGCGTGGAGTCGATATCAATGAGTTCCAAGTTCACCGGGTGCTGGGGCCCCAACTTCTGCACCTGGTCAAGCGACCACTTGTTGAGCGCGACGACGTACTTGCCCTCCGGCTTAACGGTGTCACCTCCGGGGATGGCGAGGTGGCCGATGTTGTAGTGAACGGGGATCTTCTCCAGGACCGTGAAGGGTTTGTCGGTGGTCCCCGAATCGGAGCCGAGGGTCCACTTGACCACGGCACTGTCGATGAAGAGGCTGGTATAGGCGTTGCCCTTACCGTCGTACTGGGTGTGCAGCGGCCCGGCGCCGAGTTTGACGCGCGCTGCCACCGCGGCATCCAAGGAAATGATGGGCACGCCGTAGCGGTCCTTGCCCTGATAGCGCCGTTTGGCAATGGCGTCCTTGATTTTCTCGATCGAGAACACGGTCACGAAGGGATCGAGCTTCCCCGAAATGACTATGTATTTGCCGTCAGGGGAGACCGCGACGCCGTGCGGGCTCTTTGGCTCGGGGACGAGGTGGAGGATGCCCTCGCTGACAGCCACGCTCAGCGCCACAACGCGCATCCCGTTGCGCATGACAAAGTTTCCCGCAGCAACGACCTTCTCCGCCTTCTTCCAGTCGATGACGTGGAGGTAGTCGTAGTTCTTCTTGGACGCTCCGCTCTCGATCGGCGGGTCCTTGGTCTTGTCAGACTGGCCCAGCGCGAGCTCGGTGTTGAAGGAGTTGAGGAAGCCGAAGCCGTCACTGGCGAGCTTGCCCATGTCGGCGAGGTCCTGGTTATACGGCGGGAGCTCGATCTGGAAGCTCTTCTCCGGCACCAGACGCCCCGTTTTCCGGTCGACGAAACACCAGGTCGAGAAGCCGCGGTACAGGTCGGCATACCTCTCGAGCGGGGCATAACCGTTGTCGGTAATAGGCCGGGGGGTGATCGACGAGATGTGGGCGTACTCGGTGTTCGGGGTGACGAAGACGCCACCGTGGGAACTACCGATATTGGGGACGTCAAAGATCTGCTTCGTCTTGAAGTCGGCGAGGTCGATCATCCCGATCCGACCGTTGGCGCGGTCGTTGATGTAGAGCCATCGGCCGTCGTACTGCCCGGCAGTCTCCGAAAGGGCGGGATGGTGGGTGTCGCCCCAGTCCAGCGGCGCGCTCTTGGCCGGATCGGATCCAGCACGGATCACGCCATCCACGTCGCCATCGAAGCCATAACCCGAAAAAGAGTCACGGGAGAAGACGGGGATGATCTTGAGCAGGCGCATCGAAGGGACGCCGATAATCTGGACTTGGCCGGAGTGCCCCCCCGACGCGAACATGTAGTAGGGGTCGTACTTGCCCGGCGGCACGACGGTCTGGAGAGCTGCGCTGGCCTCGTCCCCTGACAGCCCCTGGCTCGATGCCAGGGCAGTCAAGTCCGTGCCGGAACCCATGTGCGAACCGACGGCACCCACTGCGGCGCCCGCGACAATGCCTCCACCGACCTTCAGAAAATCTCTGCGCTCTATGGCAAGTTTCTTCATGCAGTTTCCTCTCGTTACTCACAAATTGCTCAAGGCTGTGCGACGCCTGAGAGATACGCTTGAGCTGGCCGCCTCGGGCCCGCTAAAGCCAAAGGCCCCAGAAGATAGGCCCGTTCGTCTCGACTGCGACGTCCAGCACCGGTTGGCGCGCACCGGCTTGGTGGCAGAACCCCACCGCTACCCCGTCAGATTGGCAACCCACGGTTACCTCTCCTTCTGAGTCGGCGCGTCAGTCGATCCCGCACCGACCGGGACGGTGGCCCGTCCCGTCATCATCGTGGTGCCGCCGCGGCGAAGTGGGCACCGTGTTCTCCGCCAACGTCCGGGGCCATTCCACGCACGGGGAGTGGGTGGTTTCCGCCATGATCATCGCCGCGATGGAGGGTAACCTGTTGACTATGGAGCCTGAGGTCATCCGCGTGATCGTGGTTGACGACCACGCGCTGCACCGTGACGGCACCCGCCAGATTTTCGAGGAACACTCTGACCTGCAAGTGGTTGGTGACGCGGCCTCCGGCGAGGTCGCCCTCACACTCGTCAACCAGCTGCACCCCCGCGTGGTGCTCATGGACATCCGGCTGCCCGGGATCAACGGCATCGAGGTCACCCGCCGGCTCACCCGTGACCATCCCGAGGTGCGGGTGCTGATGGTGAGCGCCTACGACGAGGACGAGTACGTCCGCGGCGCACTCGAAGCCGGTGCCGCCGGGTATCTGCGGAAGACCGCTCCCGGCCGGGAACTGGTCGAGGCGGTTCGGGCCGTGGCGAGTGGCGTGACCGTTCTCCAGTCAGACCTGCCCACGAGGCTCCTGGCGTGGTCGCGCGGGACCGACGGGGGGCCGGTCGCCCTCACCGACCGAGAACTGGCGGTCCTGAACCTGCTCGCGGCAGGCTTGCATAACAAGGAAGTGGCGACACGGCTGGGCATCAGCCCTCGGACCGTGGAACGCCACTGCGAAAACATTTACGCCAAGCTGGGAGTCAGTTCGCGCACCGAGGCGGTGGTGCGCGCCATCTCGACCAAGTTGCTGACCGTCGGCGATGATCGCTGACCTGCGGCCCCGCATCTTCGGGTCCCGGGCCTTCGAGGTGGTGCGCATGCTGCGCCCTCCGGTGCGCGCCGGTCGGTTCTGGCTCGTCCAGGCCGGAGTGCTGCTGGTTGCGTTCCTCCACGTGGTCGTGCTCGACATATTTCATGTCCGGCTGCCCTTCGGGATGCCCACGTCGACGACGATCACGCTTCTGTTCGTCCCGGTCATCTACGCCGCGCTGAACTTCGGAGTCCGCGGGGCTGTCGGCACCGCACTGTGGTCGACCGCGCTGATGGTTCCGAATTGGACCTTCATCGAGGGCGGGAGGGCTGGGCACGCCTGGGTGGAGATCAGCTACCTGGTCATCGCCAACGCGGTCGCGGTCGTCGTCGGGCAGCGGGTCGAACGAGAGGAGCAGGTGCGCCGGCGTGCCGAACAGGCACTACGTGCAAGCGAGGTCGCGGAGGCCCGCTACCGGGGCTTGTTCGACGAGCAGGCATCCCCGGTGCTGGTCACCGATTCCGCTGGGGTCGTGACCGAGGCCAACAACGCGGCCCTGCAACTGCTCGGGGCCGACGTGCGAGGACATCCGCTCTCGGACCTGGTCGAGGCAACCGCCGAGGCAATCCTGGCCGGGCAGGTATCACGTCTGGCCGTGCAGGCGCCCGATGGCGACAAGCGCCTGTTCGTGCCACGGGCCCGCGCTTTCGAGGCGGGATCCGGCGAGCGCCTCGTGCAGGTCGTGCTCATCGACGTCACCGAGGAGCAGCGTCGCGCACAGGAGCAGCGCGCCTACGCCGGACACCTGCTCACCGTGCAGGAGGACGAACGCAGGCACCTCGCGCAGGACCTGCACGACGACCCTCTGCAGACCCTCACCTACCTGGTGCGGACGCTCGAGCAGCTCGCGCACGACCCATCACTGCCGGCGCCGCTGGCCGCGCGGGTGCGCCGCGACGGCGAGCTGGCCGCGGAGGTGGTCAGCTCGCTGCGCAAGGTGATCCGCGGGCTACGACCACCGGTGCTCGACGACCTCGGGCTTGTCGCCGCCCTTCGGCATCTCGTCACCGAAGTGCAGGGTCGCTGTGGGCTGCCCATCGCCCTGAGAGTAAGCGGGGACGAAGCCCGGCTGGCGTCACCGTCCGAGATGGCGGTGTACCGCGTCACCCAAGAAGCGCTGAGCAACATCGTCCGCCATGCCCACGCCAAGCACGTCCGAGTCGATCTACGCTTCGGCGACTCGGTCCAGCTCACCGTCACCGACGACGGCCGAGGCATGCCGGAGACCTCTGGCCTACAGGGAGGATTCGGTGGACTGGGCCTGGTAGGGATGCGGGAAAGGGTGAGTTTTGTCGGGGGCAACCTTGAGACGCGTGCGCACAGACCACACGGCACACTGGTGCGGGCAACACTGCCGCGCACAGTGCCGGAGCCACAGCCGGGGAGCGTTCCGTAGCGTCCTGCTGTGGTTACGAGCCTCGATTTCGAGTTCATTCCGGATCGGATTTGGGCCGCAATCCGGCGGCGGATTAAAGAGGTTCTCCTCGCATGAATGTGGGTCGGCGGGCGTGTGGCACGGCGGTGGTCTGAGGGTGTCGGGTGATGGCGAGGTCTAGCGAACGGCTTCCGGTTCAGGTTTCGTTCAATGCGGACGTCGGCAGCCACCAACTCCAGGGCTGCCCCACAGTCGCAGGCCGGTATCAGCGCGGTCCCTCGAGCACCAGCCGGATCTCGGTGACCTGGTAGCCGGCTCGATCGAACGCCACCGCCATCGGCAGGTTCGTCATGTCCGTGGTGGCGGTGATCCGTTCGGCACCCGCGTCGGCATGGATCCGCGTCACCTCGCTCAGCAGGTCGTCGACGAGCCGCTGTCCGCGGCGACTCGGCAGCACGCCGAGGTAGCCCACGTTGCGGTGGTAAGGCGTCGCCGACGGCACGATGAAGCCCACCGGCACACCGTCGCCGTCTATTGCCACCCGCCACCAGTCGCGCTCGCCTGGGCAACTGGCGTAGAACTCAAAGTCGTCCTGGGCCTGGCTGAGCTCGTCCATGGTCTCCAGCGCGCGACGGGTCTCGACGTCCAAACTGGCGCGAGCGGCCTCGCGGAACAGCTTCACGAACTCCTCGTCCGAGCCCGGCCGGAACTCGACTCGCGAGCTGCTCGCAGGGACGCCGATCTCCGGTGTCCAGGCGTACTGGCGGCGCTCGAGCGAGCTGCTGATCCCGACGTCCGACATCGCCTCGCACCGCCACGTCGCCGCACGGGTCGCCCGCTCGTCCTCACGCCAGTCTCCGGACAGCCGGACGGTGTACGCAGGCAGCCGACTCATGCCGGACGCGGCGAAGTCGGCATGTCCGCTGCGCAGCAGGTCGACCGCAGCCGACCGTGGGTCATCAAGCTCCGGCAGGACGTCCAACGCATCGAGAGCGCTCGGCACGGCGTCGCCACGACCCCACCACAGGGCGCGGCCCAGCAGGCGTCCCTCGTCCTCGAGCAGCCAGGACCATTCCGGGCGCATGCGTCCTGCATCGAAGTCCTCACGCACCTGGTCGCGGGGCAGACCCGCCACGCCGGGGTCGTCAGGGAAGTCGACGAGGACGTCAACGTCGTCGGGCGTGGCCCTGCGGCACCTCATGCTCCCACAATCCCGTCCCGGGCCATGAGGACCAGGATCCTGCGCTCGCCGGTGCTCTGTGAGCAGCCTGGCGGCGCCCTCGTCGTACGAGGGCAGACTGCAGTCGCCGCAGGTAAACCATCCGCGCGGGCTAGGTAAAAGATCATCCGTCACCTAGTGTGACGTAAAACACACCACGCACTCGGATCCGAGTGCTGGGACTACGTCCGCCCACGAAGCGGTCCGATCGGGGAGAACCATGCAATTGCGTTCCAATCGAGGCCTGACAGCCCTTTTAATGGCGGTGGCTTTATCCACCGCAGCGAGCGGGGCGGCGTTTGCGCATCCTGAGCCGGAGTCGGACGGGGGTGTTCTTGTTTCCGACAACCCTCGCGATACAGACCAACATGGTGATTCTGCCGGGCACTTGCCCGCCAGCCAGAGCGACAACATCGACCTCGTCAGCAAGATCAAACTCAAGAACGTCGTACCAGAGAAGATCGCGGACGTCGGCGTTCTCGGTGACTTCGCCTACCTCGCCTCATGGGGCGTGGTCACCTGCAAGTACAACGGTGTGCATGTCGTCGACATCTCCGACGTGGAGAGTCCGGAGGAGGTTGCCTTCATCAATTCCAAGGAGGGCAGCTACCCCGGCGAAGGTATCCAGGCGGTGCCGATCAGCACGCCGTACTTCGACGGCGACATTCTGATCTCCAACAACGAGAAGTGCAACGACAAGACCGGCTTCGGTGGCATGAACCTGTACGACGTCACCAACCCAGCCCACCCGACTCCACTCGCGGAGGGGATCGGAGACTTCACCGCCAACGGCCAGGGCAAAAAGGACGCCAACCAGATCCACAGCGTCTTCGCATGGGATGCGGGTGACAAGGCATACGCCGTCATCGTGGACAACGAAGAGGGCACCGATGTCGACATCATGGACATCACCGACCCGAGGAAGCCCTTCCTGACAGCGGAGTACGACCTCGATGAACTGTTCCCGCAAATCAAACAGGACGCGCCGAGCAACCTGGCCGAGATCTTCCTGCACGACATCGTCGTCAAGGAGATCGGTGGCGAACAAGTCATGTTGCTGTCGTATTGGGACGCCGGCTACGTCAAGGTCGACATGACCGACGTGCAGAACCCGGTCTACCTTGGAGACACCGACTTCACCAACCCTGACCCCGAAGCTCTTGAGAGCAGATTCACCGTCCCGCCCGAAGGCAACGGACACCAGGCCGAGTTCACCATGGATAATAAATATGTCGTCGGAGCGGACGAGGACTTCGCCCCATTCTCACTCACGACAAAGAACCTCACCGACGGCACGGAGGTCACCGCCAGCCAAGGAAGCAACACCACGAAGCTCAAGCCGGGCGACATCATCACTGGTCAGTCGAAGTTCGTTGGCCTGGCATGTGATTCGTCGGTACCAGCCGGCGACGGCACCCAGATCGCGGTGGTCGAACGTGGTGTCTGCGACTTCACGGCCAAGGTTGCCAACGTCAGCGAAGCTGGCGGGTACAGCGCCATCCTTCTGTTCAACCGGACGGCGTCCGACGCATGCGAGATCACACTCGGGATGAGTGTCGCCGGTGACATTCCGACGTTCGGCGTGGCTCCTCGATCGCAGGGCTACGCGATCTTCGATGCGCCGTACGACGAAGCGGATTGTCTGGCTGGAGATGGCACTGAACTGGCGCCGATCGCGCTAGGAGCGACCGGCGACGAGTTGACCTTCTCGTCGGCCTTCGACGGCTGGGGTTACGTGCACCTATTCGACAACTCGGACGGCAAGATGACCGAGCTCGACACGTACGCCATCCCGGAAGCGCACGACCCAGCGTTTGCAGACGGCTTCGGCGACCTTTCGGTACACGAGGTTGCGACCTCACAAACGGTGGCCAACCGTATGTACTTCTCGTACTACTCAGGTGGCTTCCGCGTCGCCGAGATCGAGGACGACAAGATCGTCGAGAAGGGCCGCTACATCGCAGAAGGTGGCAACAACTTCTGGGGTGTCCAGACCTTCGAGCAGGGCGGTGAGGAGTACGTCGCAGCCAGCGACCGTGACAGTGGTCTCTGGATCTTCAAGTACAACGGCTAGTTCGCCGTAGCAAGAAATCGATCGGGCCCAGGTCTTGGACTGGGCCCGATCGATTTGCGTGCTCTTCCGACACGCTCCTGGCTTGGGCCCCATCCGGACGAAAGGGAAGGCGAACAAATAGCGGCGGCGCTAAGAGTTTCGCAGGTCGGGCTACCTAGTTTCGTAGGTAACCCGATTGTATGGTGGAGCCTAGGGGACTCGAACCCCTAACCCCCTGCTTGCAAAGCAGGTGCGCTACCAATTGCGCCAAGGCCCCGTGCTGATTGGGCTGTGCTGGTCAGACCGGGTCCGTTCCCGCGGCCCACGTGTCGACCGGTGCCGACTTCCTGCGTTGTCCGAGGGCCCACAGCACCCCGCCGGCGGTGAGGCCGAGGGCGATGATCTTCTTCATGGAACCTCCTCGAACAGTGGGCGTACCAGGACTTGAACCTGGGACCTCTTCCTTATCAGGGAAGCGCTCTAACCAAGCTGAGCTATACGCCCGCAACAGCGATGAACTTTACCTCACGGTCCCGACCCGAATGAAATCGGGCCGACCCGCGATTCAGTCCTCCGACGTGTAGGTCATCTCGAAGCCGCCGAGCAGCTGCGCGGCGAGGTTGTACAGATGCGCGGCAATCGTGGCCAGCACCGTCGCGATCACGACGTTGAGGGCAGACAGCACCAGACTCAGTCCGACCAGGCGGGTGAATCCGAGATAGTCGGTGATGCGGAAGCTGGACGTGTTGTCACTGAGCACCGACGTGACGCTGCCGTCGATCTGGTCCCACACACCGGTGACGTCGAGCACCACCCAGAAGATGGCCACCGCGACGACCGCCACGATCATCATCGCGACCGAGATGGCGAAGGCCATCCGAGTGACCGACCACGGCTCGACGTACGACAGGCGCAACGTGGCCGCCCGGCCACTGCGCGACTCCGCGAGCTGGCCCGGGGCCGCGGTCATGGGCCGGCCGGTGGGTTCCTCCCGCTCAGCCTTGACCGCCGGGATGACGGCGGTGGTCGACGGTGACTGCGCCGTGGTGCGGGCATAGTCGCGGGCCGTCAACGGACGGCCAGCCGGACCGCTGTCGACCGGCCCTGGCTGCTGCGGCCCGGACTCGGCCGGTGCGTGCTTGGCCGGTGCGTGCTTGGCTGCGACTGGCTTCGCAGCACCAGACTTCGGCGTGCCGGATCCGGCCGGCCGGGGTCGGCCCTTGTCGGTGTGACCGTCGGCATCACCGTCGCTGTCGATCCGCGGGATCTGGGCGGTGTGCGCCGCATCGCCCGCGCCGGAACCCGGCGCTGTGTCGGTGCTGCGGTCCGTGCTGGTGTCAGCGGCTTCGTCGCTCACTCGTCGTACACCTCATCGGTCGGCTCGGTGGTGTCAGTCGGCTCGTCATCCGCGACTGCCTCGGGAGTCGGCTCTGCGTTCCGGGCAATGGTCACCACGCGGTCCTCCCCCTTGAGTGTCACGAACTTGACCCCCATCGTGCCACGTCCGGTGGCATTCACACCTGAGACGAGGCTACGAGTGACCTGACCACGGCTGGTGACCGAGATGACGTCGTCGGTGTCGACCAGCACCAGCCCACCCACCAGCTCACCGCGATTCTCGGTGATCTGCATGGCCTTGATGCCCAGACCGCCACGACCCTGGAGCCGGTAGTCCTCGATGCGGCTCTTCTTGGCGAAGCCACCGTCGGTGACGGTGAACACGTACAGCTGTTCCGGCTCGAGCACGGCATCGGCGTCGTCGACCTCCTCAGGGCGACGGATGACGCTCATCGACAACAGGGAGTCGTCGCCGCGGAACTTCATGCCCGTGACGCCCGAGGTGGCCCGACCCATCGGCCGCAGCTGCTCGTCCTCGGCGCGGAAACGGATCGCCTGTGCCTTGCGGGAGATCAGGACCATGTCGTCCTGCGGGTTGACCAGCTCGGCACCGATCAGCTCGTCGTCGTCATCGCGGGAGTTGATCGCGATGGCGCCGGCCTGGCGTGGGCTGTTGTAGTCGCCGAGGCGGGTCTTCTTGACCAGGCCCTTGCGGGTGGCCAGCACCAGGTACGGCGCCGACTCGTAGTCGCGGATGGCCAGCACCTGGGCGATCTGCTCGTCGGGCAGGAACGACAACAGCCCGGCGACGTGACCGCCCTTGGCGTCACGAGCCGCCTCGGGCAGGTGATAGGCCTTGGTGCGGTACACCCGTCCGGCCGTGGTGAAGAACAGGATCCAGTGGTGGCTGGTGGTCGCGAACACGTGGTCCACGACGTCCTCGCCGCGCAATGACGCGCCCCTGACGCCACTGCCACCGCGGTGCTGCACCCGGTACTGGTCGATGCGGGTGCGCTTGGCGTACCCGCCCTTGGTGATCGTGACGACGACGTCCTCGTCGGGGATGAGGTCCTCGTCGGACAGATCGCCGTCGGCCGGGACGATCGGGGTGCGACGGTCGTCGCCGTACTTGTCGACGATCGCGGCGAGCTCTTCGCTGACGATCGAGCGCTGCCGCTCCTCGCTGGCCAAGATGCCCTGGTAGTCGGCGATCAGGCGCTCGAGCTCGGCGAGGTCGTCGATGATCTTCTGGCGCTCGAGGGCCGCCAGCTGGCGCAGCTGCATCTCGAGGATGGCGCGCGCCTGGATCTCATCGATGTCGAGCATGTCCATCAGGCCCGAACGTGCGACCTCGGCCGACGAGCTGCCGCGGATGAGGGCGATGACGCGGTCGAGGTTGTCCAGTGCCTTGACCAGCGCACGCAGGATGTGGGCGCGCTCCTCGGCCTTGCGCAGGCGGTACTCGGTGCGCCGGCGGATGACCTCGATCTGGTGCGTGACCCAGTTCGTGATGAAGCCGTCGAGGCTCAGGGTGCGCGGCACGTCGTCGACCAGAGCGAGCATGTTGGCACTGAAGTTGCTCTGCAGCTCGGTGTGCTTGAACAGGTTGTTGAGCACAACACGAGCGACGGCGTCGCGGCGGATCTCGATCACGATGCGGCGGCCGACGCGCGAGCTGGACTCGTCGCGCAGGTCCGAGATGCCCTGCATGCGGCCGGCGTTGACCAGATCAGCGATCTTGCGCATCAACGAATCGGGGTTGACCTGGTACGGCAGCTCGGTGACGACGAGCTGGATGCGGCCCCTGGCGTCCTCCTCGATGTTGACCACGGCCCGCATCGGGACGGAGCCGCGACCGGTGCGGTACATGTCCTCGATGCCCTGGGTGCCGACGATGAGTCCGTGGGTCGGGAAGTCAGGGCCCTTGATGCACCCGAGCAGTGCCTCGAGGATCTCCTCCTTGGAGGCATCGGGGTGGCCCAGCACCCACTGGGCGCCCTCGGCGACCTCACGCAGGTTGTGCGGCGGGATGTTGGTGGCCATGCCGACCGCGATGCCGGCCGAGCCGTTGACCAGCAGGTTCGGGATCCGTGCGGGCAGCACCGTGGGCTCTTGCGACCGGCCGTCGTAGTTGGGCCGGAAGTCGACGGTCTCCTCGTCGATGTCGCGGACCATCTCCATGGCGATGGGGGCGAGCTTGCACTCGGTGTACCGCATCGCGGCCGCGGCGTCGTCGCCCGGCGAGCCGAAGTTGCCCTGACCGTGCACCATCGGGGCGCGCATGACCCAGGGCTGGGCGAGACGCACGAGGGTGTCGTAGATCGCGGTGTCGCCGTGGGGGTGGTATTGACCCATGACGTCACCGACGATGCGGCTGCACTTGCTGAAGCCGCGGTCGGGACGGTAGCCACCGTCGAACATGGCGTAGAGCACCCGGCGGTGCACCGGCTTGAGGCCGTCGCGCACATCGGGCAGGGCACGCGACACGATGACGCTCATGGCGTAGTCGATGTACGAGCGCTGCATCTCGTCCTGCAGCTCGACCGGTTCGATCCGGTCGCGCTCGATGGGGGTCTCAGTCATCTGTCAGTCCTCAAATATCCAGGAATCGAACGTCTTTGGCGTTGCGCTGGATGAAGGAGCGTCGCTGCTCGACGTCCTCACCCATCAGCACCGTGAACATCTCGTCGGCCGCCGCCCCGTCCTCGAGGGTGACCTGGCGCAGGACGCGCGCGTCGGGGTCCATCGTGGTGTCCCACAGCTCGGAGTCGTTCATCTCGCCGAGGCCCTTGTAACGCTGCACCGGAGCCTCCTTGGGGAGCCGGTGGCCGGCGGCCTGGCCCTCGGTGAGCAACGCGTCGCGCCCACGGTCGGAGTAGGCCAGCTCATGGGCGGAGTTGGTCCACTTGATCTTGTACAGCGGCGGCTGCGCCAGGTAGACGTAGCCGCCGTCGATCAGCGGCTTCATGAACCGGAACAGCAGCGTGAGCAGCAACGTGGAGATGTGCTGGCCGTCGACGTCGGCGTCGGCCATCAGCACGGTCTTGTGGTACCTCAGCTTGGCGATGTCGAAGTCCTCGTGCACCCCGGTGCCCAGAGCCGAGATGATCGCCTGCACCTCCGCGTTCTGCAGGATCTTGTCGATGCGGGCCTTCTCGACGTTCAGGATCTTGCCGCGCAGCGGCAGGATCGCCTGGGTGCGGGGGTCGCGGCCGCCCTTGGCCGAGCCGCCGGCGGAGTTGCCCTCGACGATGAAGACCTCGCACTCCTCGGGGCTGCGGCTGGAGCAGTCGGCGAGCTTTCCGGGCAGGCCACCGCTGCCGAGGAAGCCCTTGCGGTTACGAGCGAGGTCGCGGGCCTTGCGGGCGGCCATCCGGGCGGTGGCCGCGTCGATCGACTTGCGGACGATGACCTTGCCCTCGGCCGGGTGCTCCTCGAACCAGGCGCCGAGCTCGTCGTTGAGCACCGACTGCACGTAGGACTTGGCCTCGCTGTTGCCCAGCTTGGTCTTGGTCTGGCCCTCGAACTGCGGCTCCTCGAGCTTGATCGAGATGATCGCGGTGAGGCCCTCGCGGACGTCGTCGCCCGAGAGATTGTCGCTGGCCTTCTTGATCAGGCCCTGCGTCGTGGCGAATTTGTTGACCGTGGAGGTCAGTGCTGCACGGAAGCCCTCCTCGTGGGTGCCGCCCTCGTGGGTGTTGATGGTGTTGGCGAAGGTGTGCACCGACTCGCTGAAGCTCTCGTTCCACTGCATCGCGACCTCGAGCGACAGGCCCTTGGCGCCATCCTCGGACTCGAAGGCGATGATGCCGGTGTGGATGGGCGACTTGCTGCCGACGTTGATGTGGTCCACGTAGTCGACCAGTCCATTGTCGAAGCGGAAGTGCGCCTCGGACTCGATGCTGTCGACTGCGGTGTCGCCCTCGGCGACCTCCATCGTGGCGTCGCGCTCGTCGCGGAGCACCAGCTCGAGTCCCTTGTTGAGGAACGCCATCTCGCGAAAGCGCGTCTTGAGCGTCTCGTAGGAATACTCGGTCGTCTCGAAGATGTCCTCGCTGGCGTAGAACGTGGTGGTGGTGCCGGTGTCGTCGGTCGCGGCACCCTGCTCGAGCGGCGCGTCGGGCTCGCCGTAGGTGAACGACTGGGTCCACACGTAGCCGTCGCGCCTGACCTCGACGTGCAGCTTGGTGCTCAGAGCGTTGACGACCGAGACGCCGACTCCATGCAGACCGGCGGAGACCTTGTAGCCGCCACCGCCGAACTTGCCGCCGGCGTGCAGGGACGTGAGCACCAGGGTGACCGCCGGGATCTTCTCGGTGGCGTGCATGTCGACCGGGATACCGCGACCGTCGTCGACGACGCGCACGCCGCCGTCGGGCTGCAGGATGACCTCGATGTGGGTGGCGTGGCCGGCCAGCGCCTCGTCGACCGAGATGTCGACGACCTCGTGGACCAGGTGGTGCAGACCGCGCGGTCCGGTGGTGCCGATGTACATGCCGGGACGCTTGCGGACCGCCTCCAGACCCTCGAGCACCTGGATGTTGCTCGCGTCGTAGGTCTGCCCAGGATCTGGAGTTTGATTCACGTGATCAGTATACGGGCCCGTTGCGGGCGTCTGAGGTCTGATCCCACTTCTCCACAGGTCGTGTCGCTGCGCCCGACGGTATCTCAGAGCGACAGAATTGGCGCTGTGACGTGCTGATGGGGCCACCGCCGAGTCCTAGTAGCGGACCGAGCGTGGCCGAGCACGTCAGGGGCCCAGGTGTTCGCCTCTCACATCTGGGCCTCATGAGGCAGGCTGGAGCCATGTCCCCCACTCGCGATCGGCTGGTCGCCCGCCTCGTCGCGGGCGCGACGATGGTGGTGTCCGCTGGAGCCGGCTGGGCCACGTACCGGCTCGCGGTGAGCAACGGCCCGGGCCAACGACTCGACCACGACGCGATGGACACGGTGTACGCCGGACCCGACGCACGCCTCGCCGTGCTGAGGGTCTTGAGCAATGTGTCGATCGGCGCGGTGGTCGTCGTCATGCTGCTGTGCGTCGGGCTGGCCCTCGCGCGCGGACACAGCCAGTGGGCGATCGGTGCGGTGGTGGTGATCGCGGGCGCAAATGTCACGACCCAGCTGCTCAAGCGGGTCGTGCTAGACCGTCCTGACTTCAACCTCGGCATCCTGAACTCGCTGCCGAGCGGACACACCACGGTGGTGGCGAGTGCGACGGCCGCCATGGTGCTGACCGCACCGCCTGCCCTGCGCGCGGTGATGATCCTGGGTGGCAGCGCCGCCACCACGTTGACCGCAGCGTCGGCGATCGTGGCCGGCTGGCATCGGCCCTCCCGCGTCGTCGCGGCTCTCGCCGTGACCCTGCTGTGGGCTGCTGCGGCGTCGGCGATGCTGTCGCGGCGAGTGGTGCACACGCGCGGCGCGACGTCGGCGGCGATGATCGGCGCGGCCGGTGGCGTCATCGTCCTGGTCGTCCTCGGGGTGGGCCCGACCACTGGGGGGGACGGGTTCGGCGGCGCCGCGCTGGTGCTCAGCGGGGTCGCAGCCCTG
>JACMOZ010000390.1 GCA_014377785.1 Aeromicrobium sp. | reverse complement strand
TCAATATCCCCAGTGACCGCAACCAACTGACGCACCTCGGCCACCTCCCGTATACCGGTGAACTGCTCCAACTCGATCGGGCGCCGCTTCAACCGGTCGGTGTTGTACACGATCTCCGCTTCCCGCTGTCCTGCCGCAATGTCTCCCAGCATCCGCTCACACGACGGTCGACGCTCCTTCGCCCCAATAAGTTATCCACAGATTGCCCCTCTTTCTTCGAATATATGTCAGCCTTACGATTCCAGTGAGATAGCCATCAGATCTTTCTCGGAAAGTGTTCCATCGGTTATCTCTGCCGCGCACAGATGAAATGAGCGATAACGAGACCCGCCAAAGGTCACCGTGGAGAGATAGGGAACATGGCGATGGCATCCGACAACCGAGAAGTCGAAACAATAGAGCAAGCAAGCTCGTTGCCAGTAGCATCTGCGACGAGCTTTCCCTGTTCTGAGGAGACTTCTGGACTTAGAGTGGGCACATGAGCGACGCTCGGGTGAACAGCCCAGGTACTGAGTCATCCAACGCAGCGATCCTCGCGGCGGCGGATGATGCGCGAATCCGCAACCGAGTGCGCGCTCGATTCGGCATCTTCTTCGGCGGCGTACTCATAGCCGGTTCCGTGATGCTTTGGCCGCAAGGTCTCTTCGGACTCGGGAACAATGAGCCCGCAGTCTCGATTGTCTTGGTTTCCTCGGGCGCGCTCCTGCTGATCTTCGGCAGCCTGGTCATGGTTCGCTTTGTCCGCCGGCTGAAACGCCTCAGCAACAATTACGTCTCGTCCGGGAAGCCGGACGCGGGGTTCGTGTTTGCCCCCGATTTAGGACTTCCTCAGATCGGAGTCGGGCATGGCGGCCCCATGGATGCCAGCGCCGCACAATTCGCCAACCCCAACAAAGTCATGAACGGACGCAAGTAACACGGTCTCCAGCTTCCCAAGCTGTGCCTCGACCGTAGTCAACGCACCTTTGATCGCCGATGCGCCTGCGCTTCGCGGATAGCGATCTGCGCAGGAAGGCCCCAGAGGCTATTGAACTGCTGGGTTCCGGCCCCATCGAACTGGCGATCATAGGCCTCGCGGTAGCTCCGCTTTGGTTTACCGTTATGTGTTTCGAGGTAGCTGCGGATGTCCGTTGAGTAGCCCCCGACTCGGTCGACCTTCTGATAGGACAGGCGCATTAGTTCCAGGAGGTTGTTGAGCCTGCCCCGGTTGCGGAATGAGTAGACGCGACTTTCCAGGGTGCTGCGGAAATCGCGAAGTGGTTGCTCGACCGCGCTGTTGGAGTACACAGGCGGGATGTTCTCCCGAGTGAAGGTCTGCACCCGCAGCTTGATCGCGTTGAGGTCCAGCCAGTTGTTTGAGTTCAGCAGTTCCGGCCGGCTCCGCACCTCAGCTTCGAAGGCATCCCAGCGTTCGCGCGATTTGAGGGCACCGTGGAAGAGCTCGCGTGCGGGATCCTCGCGATCGAGCTTGTCGCTGTTCATCCGACTGGTGCCGCGGGCGCTGAGGTGATACTCACAGTGATGGACGAGGTTCACCGCGGCCCACTGGCCCCAGTGCTTCTCGATGCCGCCGGTGATTGCTTTGTCCTGGTCGCAGACGATCGACTCGGGCTTGCCGGGTAAGGATCCGAGGAACTCCGCCCAGCTCGCCGCGTCTCCGGACGGTGTGGCTTCCAGCTTCCAGAGCCGCCCGTTCCTGCCCTCCTTGTCGTAGCCATAGGCGGCGAGGATCGAGTAGAGCATGAGGTTGCTCTTCGGAGTGGTCGAGTGGTCGGTCCACCGGAGGGAGATCGAGTCCAGGACGAGAACAGCAGGCCACTCGGTGGGCCTCCACCGCCGAGAGACGACGGGCACGAAGTCGGCCATCCACTCTGCGACCGTCTGGCCGTTGATCACCTCGCGGTACTTCGCGGTCTTGCCGTAGTTGGCCTGCGCGCGAACTCGTTTGGCGGCATCCGTGTAGGTGGATCCGCGGCCAAGGTCGACGAGAGCGCTGGCGATTTCCTTTACCAAGTACTCGAACTCCGCCGGCGCCTGCGGGCCCTGGTGCGCGTGGAGGTGGTTCTCGCACTCCTCGCAGGTGCCGTCGACCGTGCGTGTCCTGCTCAACGGACCGAGGAATCGGTGGTGTACTCCCTCTGGAGAGATGCAGCGCCAGCGTTGCTTCTCCCGGCCGCCCATGCGCTGAATGCCATCGCGGACCATGCGAGTACCCGTTTGCCCACGGGAGCAAGGCATGACGTCGACGATCACATCCAGTCCGGCCTACTCAAGGGATCACGCTATGGCTATCTCACGGAAATCGTAAGTCAGCCGTCGCCGAGCAACTGCATCTTCGCCGCATATATAGAGAGTGAGGCCGAACGGCGGCCACCATTTGACGGGCAGGACGCGAATGATCGACGTAACCAGGCTCTCTCAGATCGAATTCGACGACGTTGCCTCCCTTCCTCCCGACTGCATACTCGTCGTCAACGTCGAAGACAATTGGACGGCCGTTGTCAAACGCAAACTGCGCTCCGGCCGCGTGGGCTGGAGCTACACCGAACGTGTCGATCAACTGGGTGTAGTTCGATCAATACTCGCTGACGGAGCGAAGCTCCACGTCTACGATCCGACGCTCGATGGCACCACATTCGAGAGCCGGGCTGACATCCACCGGGTGTTCGCCGTCGGCAACGATCCCGACGCGGTGGGCAGAGTCATCGCCTGGACGAGCGATAGCTACGGACGTTCGGCCGCGATTCTCGTGTCTGTGAATCCTAGGACGTACCGCGGTTCCGCCTGCGCGTACACGTCTGACGACTCGAAGGAGTCGCTGCTGGTCGCACTGAAGGGTCGATCGGTCGGAGTCGACCCCGCGAAGATCAAGATCTACAAGGTGGCACTCGGCTGGTATTGACGATTTCGTGCACCCACGCTGGTCGCAGCGCCGACGCGGATGTCGGCTAGGTGAATGGGTTTGATGGTTCATAAGGCCGAACTTTTAACTACGCGGTCAACTTGCTTGGGCGCGTGCGTTCCCTTTCAGGCGTCAAAACTACGTGCCACACCTTGTACGGGCGCGCTCGACGCTAAAAGGTGAGCATCGAGCGCGCCCATACTTGGCAGGCGAGAGGCCCAGCTACAAACGAGCAAAGCGATAGAGACAATTGGCAGACCAGTGCCCGACGCGTCGTCGCGTTGAGCGAACAGCTCAGTCATTAGTTAAATCCATCCAGCCACATCGTGTTCAGGTCCGCTAGATCAATCAACAGCACGTTCCCGCGATCGTTCTCCTTCGCAAGCGACACGATCCTTTGCCCGGAGGTAAACCGAAGCGTGTCCCTCACATGGAAGTGGCCGTGGATCAGGATCTGCGGGGCTGCGGCTTGCCAGGCCTCTGTGATAATTCGCGCGCCGCGGTATGCGTAGTCGAGCGCCTCTTCGCTCCACGATCCCGGCGACTCGCGTATTGCTTGGACCTTCGGCACCCCCGGGATTGGCGAATCGTGGGTGATCATGATGTCGACGGGAGCACTGCCTCTGAGTCTGGCCAGGTCCGCGTCCGTCGGGAGCTCTTCCGGCCACCAGGAGAACCCGGGCACCCGCCACTCATAGTCGATCGACGCGGCGCCCCCGAATGAGAGCAGCGAACGCCCCCGTTGGGTCCAGCTGAACCCTCGCGGCAATGCCGAGATATGGGAACGGATCGGCGCAGGCTTTCCAGCCCCTGCGGACTCGAAGCAATCCAGGAGGTACCGCCAGTCCTCATGATTTCCTGGAGTGACAGCAATCCGAATGTCCGTTGCGATCGCGTAGTCGTTGAGTTGGTCGAGGAACCGGCGACCGCTGCGATCCGGCCAGATAGCGAAATCGCCAACGTGCAGCAGACGAGTCACGCCAAGTTCCGCAAGGAGCTGAAGCTTCGCTTGCACTCCCTCGATGTGCCCGTGCCAGTCACCCGCGAACGCCAGGATCGGGCTTGAATCTGCGACATCCCATCCCGCCGGAGATCCTTCGGCGGTGTCATCGAGCACGCGTTCAGCAGGCGCCGTCATCCACGCCTCCATCGCGCAGTCGCCTCGACATCGTCCAATTTCTCGATAAGGATTACCGGCGTCGAGACCCGCTTTGTGACGGTGATGCCATCGCGAAGAATGTCGAGAAACATGAACAGCGGTTCGCCGACGGCGCAGCAAACGAGATGAATCAAGGGGATACGGGTCTCGTCCTTCCGTAGGTCGCCGTCGGGATTGGTGGACTGCCTTTGCACCCACCGCTCTTGGGGATTGAGAATGTAGATCGTTCCAGACGCAGTCACTACCGCGAATGTGCCGAATGTCTCTCGTGTGATCGACATCACCCGATCTGACCTTTCCGCCTCACCGCGATTCACCTATTACCTCCTCGCCGGCCGAGCTGAGCTTCTCGATGCGAGTTACTGCCGACGACACCTGCCAGTAGTAGTCGGTCTCGAACTCGTCGGAAAGCATGGTCCACCGGCCGCGTTCGCCGACGAGGCAAATCTCAATTCTGCGGAGCGGGCGCGTACCGTCATTGATCGTTGAGCCTGCGTCTACCCCGGGAATCCTCGTAACCGTGTGTTCGTCGAAGTCGAACACGTACTCGCTTCGGTGTGTTTGGACCTTCCAGACTCCGCTCTCGCGTCCGGTCAGCTCCTCCGCCGTTTCGGTCGGCTCCATCGCTCATTAACCCTTTCAAGGCTTCACATGCCCAATCACTGGTGGTAATAGTAATAAGCAGTCGAGCATGCGGGGAGAGGAAGGCGCCGGATGAACTACACACCCGATATCGAGTCCAGTCACTGGGCCGCAATCGAGCCATTCGTGACCTCTGTGGTTACCGACGCCGCCGGGCTCACCCCCTATCGCTCACGTGATCTTCAGGTGTCCGTCTCTCGTCTGACCTGGTGGGCATGGAAGTCGGCCGGCCTTCCCTTGGAGCGGGACGTGCTCTTGCGGCGGGAGGTGATCGCCAGGTACATCGAAGTGGGATGCCCAACGTTGAAGGCTGCAGCGCGCGGCAACGCTCGCTCCCAGTTGCTTCGTGTGGCCGAAGCGCTGCTGGAGAGTCGTCGCGCTCCAGCACGACTGAATCCATTGCCGGCTTCAGATCCTGCGAGACCGTACGGCAGTCAGGAGATGAGTGCATTGCTCAGCTGGGCGGAGCATCAATCGACGGGAGACAGGCGCCAGAACGCACACGTGCTGCTCGCTCTCGGTGCCGGGGCCGGCTTGAGCACAAGCGAGATCGGTCAGTTGCGCGTCGAACAGATTGACATCAATGCCGATGGAGTAGCGGTCAATATTTTGGCCGGTCGCCTTCGTTCGGTCCCGGTGATTACCGAGTGGGAGGAAGCGCTTCGATCACGGAAGGAAAGGACGCCAGGAGGACTCTTTGCCTTCCGCCCCAACCACACGATTATGTATCCGAATCTCATCTCGAATTTCGTGGACCGC
>JACMOZ010000389.1 GCA_014377785.1 Aeromicrobium sp. | reverse complement strand
TCTCGACCGCGATGGAGCAGATGGTGTTCGCCGAGGCGGCGTCGGTCCTTCCCCTCCTCGCCCGCGACGCGGGGCATCGCGGCGGGTGGAAAACCCGCGCCAAGCGCGCCTTCGCGAAGATGTTCGACTGATCCTTCCCCGGCTCGCTGGGGGAAGGACCGCCGCACAAAGCGACTGGTGGAAGGGCCGCAGTGAAGGGAAGGCGGTTAGGCGTGATTTGCTGCACTTCCCTCCCCTCCACCACGATTTGGCGAACTCGGTGCCCTCCCCGAGCAAGCCTCGCAGCACAGACCATTCGTTGCTTGCAACGCAATTTCAGCTCAGCGTCGAGCTTCTTCCGTAACCGAGGGATAACAAAGTCTGGCGCGAGTCAGAATCTTCGTTCGGTTTTCTACGACCTCCAATGGCTCAACCAGAACTCGCCCCCAGTGACTGGTTGCGTGAATTAGATTCAGCTGATCGATCATCATCCCGATGTGGCCCGCGAATCCAATGAGGTCTCCTCGCTGCAAAGGTTCGGTCGCACCGACTGAATTACCCATATTCCTTTGCATATCACTGTCACGAGGGGCGCAGAAACCCGTTGCTGCGAAGGAGCGCTGGATAAGCCCAGAGCAATCGATGCCCGCACCGCCTCGACCGCTTAACAGATAAGGCATGTCGACATATCGCATCGCCGCTTCGACACTGTCATTTGCCGACTTTTCGTTAAAGGGTAATGCGTCCCCTAAAGCTACAGACTCGACGTAACCAACATAATGGTCGTGCGCGCACCAGCCCCACGACCATCCGTCATGATCGTCGAGAACCATGAAACGCTCGCCGTGCAACAATTCGGATGTTCGCTCGCCCCCCGGGGCACTTCGAATGGGTACGAAGGGTACTGCACAGAAGGCGAGACACGGATCCGCGTACCGCGGCGCAAGAAACATATTCCGCAGCGCACTATCCGCGAGATCGGTTCGGACTGCGAGTAAGCGAAGATCAAACATCATATATCAATGGTGCCCGGCTGGCGCAGCCGGCAACCCGCGCATTTCCGCTAACAGTATAGCGCCGTCGAGTGCATCGCCCTGTGGTTCGCGTAGCCGGCGACGCACGCCGGCTGCCAGCCAGTCTTGAAGCCTTGAAGCCAGACCGCCCATCAAACAACAATGAGGCGCGCCCCGCTCCAACAGAACCCGGATCAAACGGTCGATGCGGTGAGCGCCTTCCTGAACAATTGGTTCGGCAACGGCATCGCCACGGTTGGCGTGATCCATAACGAGAGGCGCAAAAGTAGCATACTCTGTTGCACCCGCTCGATCCATCCATGCGACGATCTCGCCAGCTGATCCGGCGAAATGGTCTAACACATCGCGGGTCAAGCTTGTCTGCGCGATCCGTCCATCGCGCGCCCAGAGCGAAGCTCGGACCGCTCGCAATCCCAAGTCTGCACCACTACCTTCATCGGAGATCGGGAAGCCGTAGCCTCCAACTACGACAACCTCTTCACCGACACGCGCGAACCCTACGCTACCGGTCCCAACGATGACTATTCCGCCATCTTCGCCTCCATGGGCTCCGAGACATGCGATGGCTGCGTCGCTTGCGATGGCTAGCGACGCAAACGGGAACTGTCGCTCTCGAAGTCCCTGAAGTACACCTTTGCGATTCAAGCCGGCAATGCCAATGCCAGCCCTAACTTTGCTGACTTCTTCTGGCTTCAAACCGGCTTTCGATATTGCGCCCGCCCAAGCTGAATTGATCGCCTCGACTGCGGCATCGAGGCCCATCCGGGTGTTCGCCGGACCAGACTCGCCGCTTCCTAAAATTCTCCCGTCTTCAGCTGTCAGCCGAGCCCGCGTGTGGCTGCCGCCCGCATCGACGCCAAGATAGTAGGTCACGAATCACTTCCTTTGCGCCCAGTGAACCGCGCTTCGGGCCATGTAACATTTCTTACTGGCTTCGCAAGGGTGGTGTTAATACCAATTCTTTCATGATAGCGTAGGCGTGGCATCCACGAGTACGTACCAGAAGTCGCCGGTCGGCCTTTGCTACGTACGCCCAATGTCCATATGCTCTAGATTGGTTTGGTGAGGACAACTACGTGAGAGACATTCGGCAGCCTGGGGCCGGGGTATCACCCCGGAAGTTTGCGCCTGATAGGTCGAACGGAACTCCTTTATACATCCAGTTGGCGAATAACCTTCGTTCGTTGATCCTAGAGGGAACGCTTGAGGCCGACGGCACGCTTCCTTCGGAACGAATTCTGAGTGAACAGGTCGGCGCATCAAGAGTAACAATACGCAAAGCAATCGAGCAACTCGTGCGTGAGGGACTTCTGCTGCGCCGTCACGGTTCAGGTACATTTGTGGCCCGCCGTATTGAACAAGCTGGTGACGCACTGTCTGGCTTCACATCTGACATGCAATTACGCGGCGCGCATCCGACGTCGATTTGGCTAAGGAAAGTGCTTTGCAAGCCGACCAATGAAGAGGCGGGCATCCTGAATATTTCATTGGGTTCGCAGGTTGCCCGGCTGAGCCGTATTCGCCTTGACGATGGTGAGGCACTCGCCATTGAGCACGCGGTGGTTCCGGCACCTTTCCTCCCCCCCCTTCGCCAAGTAGGAAATTCCCTGTATGCGGCACTTGAGAGCTTGGGAAAAAGACCCGTCGAGGGTAGCCAGAGGCTCCATGCGTCGCTGGCAACGCCGGTAGAAGCGGGCATGCTTTCGGTAGAGCCTGGAAGCGCTGTTCTGCGAATTGAGCGCCGATCCCGGTTAGCGGATGGTACCCCGGTAGAACTTACCCGATCGGTCTACCGAGGCGATCGATACGACTTCGTAACCCCGCTGCATCAGACTGATTAGCACCCCACTTCACCGACCGAGACGATGGGCTGTTTAGAATCAATTCTCTCGAAATACAGCTATTGATTCGTGTGACCACTATGCTACCAATTCGCTACAAGGCCGAAGAGCCATGGACGAGTTGGAGGGCGGATTATGTTGGGCGGGACAAACCGAAAGAAGATTCGTTGCGTGCATCTGCTGGCGTCGGTCGCTGCAATGTGTTTGCCCGCGCTGACCCCAGCCGCAGCGCAAACCGGGCCAGCCAAGTCGGCGAGTGGCCCAGACACTTCGAACTTAAGCGCGAGGGTGGATCAAGCTGAACAGGCCAATGAGATCATCGTCACAGCTACCGGGAGGCGCCTGGCCGCAGAAAAAGTTCCCTATAACGTTACCGCCCGCTCCGAAAAGGACCTGCGCGAGAACAACATCACCGACATCAAGAAGCTGATCGAGCTAAGTCCGAGTATCAACGCTCCTGGCAACGGAGCTCGGTTCGCCGACTCGGTCACCGTGCGTGGGCTCAACGTATCGCCGGTAAGCGCCAACAATATCGAGCAGTTCGCGCGTAGCACATTGGCCTATTATCTCGACGACACGCCGCTGCCCAACATCGCCTACCGGATCAAGGACATCTCGCGGGTCGAGACGCTGCTCGGGCCTCAAGGCACGCTCTATGGCGCTGGAAGCCTTGGCGGCACCGTGCGCTTCATTACCAACCAGCCGGAATTCGGCCGGACCGCGGGGCGGATCAGCACCAGCATCTACCAGGTGCAGGGCGGCGGCCTGAGCCACGACACCGACGCGATGATCAACCTGCCGCTCGGCCCCACCCTGGCGCTGCGTGGAGCGGTCTCGCGGCTAGACGACGCCGGCTATACCGACCGCGTGTCCAACCCCTTCTTCCGGGTCGGACCGCTCGCCTGGGGTACCCAGCCCGATCCCGGTCGCAACCTCTACAAGAACGACGATTACAACCGGGTCACCAGCGGCCGCGTCGCGCTGGCGTGGCAGGTTGCGCCGGGCGTGAAGATCACGCTGGCGCACGCTCGTCAGAACCAACTGGCACACGGGACGACCGCTACTTCGCTACTGCCGACCGCCATTGCGAATGCCACGTCACCGGCCGACTATGACAGCTATGTGCAAGACGTGGACTTCTCACCGTGCGTGCTGGCAAGCTGTCTTTATCAGAAGGGCGCCACTACCCCTCAATATGACGGGTATGACGTGACGCTCGCTCGCTATCCCGAATTTGCCCGGCGCAAGTTTCAGCTGACATCGGGAGACCTCGACCTCGACCTCGGCTTTGCCAAACTCCACAGCAGCACGTCCTATTTCAAGGACACGCGCGTCGGCCAGGCTGATTACGCAGGGCCGGGTTACTTATTCTATTACACATTTGGAGACTTTGGCGGAAAATTCGACAGTGGGCGGTCGGCGTATATTACCTTCAACAATTCCTTCAGCGGTCTAAATCACGAGACCCGCCTGACTTCATCAACGGGCGGACCCTTTAGTTGGGTTGCCGGCATCTTTTATACCAATACGAAGCGCAACTTTCGCTTCTCTGAAATTCTCCCGGGAATCGATGCGTATATTCCGCTCAATCGCGCCGTCATCGGCGGCGACCTCGACGAAGGCTATCGCGAAAATCTTGGCGATCGCTACAAGGAGGCGGCAGCCTATGCAGAGTTGAGCTATCGCGTCACGCCGCGACTCAATCTGACCGTCGGCGGAAGGCTATTCAAGTATCAAAGCCGTGCGATAGCGAAAATTCGTGACTATAGTGGTGACTTCGTCAACAATGAAGTTGACGTGACGCGAAAGTCGACAGCAAAGGCGATATTCAAGGGCAATGCTTCGTACGATTTAACCGCCAGCTCGCTTGTCTATGCCACAGTGTCTCAGGGCTTCCGGCGGGGCGGCACGAATGGTTTTCGCGACCTGGGCTCACAAAAGGTGTCGCCTACCACGCAAACTTACCAGCCAGATACAACGACGAACTACGAAGTGGGACTGAAGGGTTCGTTCCTTGATCGACACCTGTTCCTTCAATTCGATACGTATCAGATTGACTGGAAGAACGTGCAGACTTACTTGAGCCAGGACATCTATGGATATCCGGTCAATGGGACGACCAACGGTCCCAATGCACGAAGCCGAGGCTTTGAGGGTATTGCGCGGATTCAATTAACGTCTGGGCTAAGTGCCGGTGCCAGCACCTCATTCACTAAAGCCGAGTGGAGCAGCACGCGTACGGTCTGCCTTTATACGGACAGTTCGAGTTGCCGTACGTGGACTAAGGGCGGCCTGCTGGGCGGCGCGCCGCGATGGAAGCATGCTGCAGACGTTCGCTACACTACGAACTTGGGCTCCGACCTGTCGGGCTTCGTCAATCTCTCGGGGCGATATGTTGGCAAGGTTCAGCTCGATCGGGCGGACGACCCACTGACCACCGTCACTTCTTACCCAAGTTACGCCATATTCGATGCCCGCCTTGGCTTTAATCTCCGCAAACTGGACGTTACCCTGTGGGTGGAGAACCTCGCCAACAAACGGGCGCAGGTTTCCCGGCAACGCGATGCCGTGTTAGGCACCAGGGTCTTTTATACGACCCCGCGCACGTACGGCGTTAACCTCTCCTACCGCTTCTAAGCAGTCATCACGCCGCCCGTTACGACGTATAAAGCACGGCTACTTCCTCCGGACGATTGCTTCCAATATCACCGATGCGGTCGTCCAATCTCCCGTGGGAAGTAGCCGATGGGCCGGAGGGCTTCGATTGGCCTCAGCGAGACCGAGTGGAATATCCGCCGTGATCCCGAAATGAAACCACTTGTAGCCGCGTTACTGGCAGTCGGCGCTATAAAGCCACACCCGCACAGCCAGCGGCGCTAGATGCCGGGCTTCGCTCAAGTGCAAAGGATATTTGACGACTGGCGGCTCACGAACCATGTGCCGGGTCTGGTGTACGGAATTGTCGCCAACGGCGAAGTTGTTAGCGCGCATCGCATGGGCGTTCAGGATCTGAGATCGAACCGCACAGTTACGCCCGACACATTGTTTCGAATTGCATCAATGTCGAACGCCTTTACTGCCCTCGCCATTCTAAAGCTCCGGGACGACGGGAAAGTAACGCTCGAAGCGCCTGCCGAAGATTACGTGCCGCAGATGCGGCGTTGGTTCCATCCATTTAGTGACAGCCTGCTGGACGAAATCGTCGCTGCACCCCTCGCCGAGAACATGCTGATCGATTGCGATCGTTCGACATAGCGCAAATTATTGGAATATCTTCGATCAAAAGTTGGCCGTTGTCCCGCAACAGAAGCAATTATCCCAAGCTCAGCTAAGGAGGGCAGGTTCAACTGGAGCTACGACCGTGGTCTGGTTGAAGGGCGGGTGAAGTTAGCGCCAACGGTAGAGCCGTTGATCCAGTCACTGGAATTTACGGGAACTACCTTTCGAAGCTCAGTTTTCGCAATCTGCACAAACTAAACGGTGAGATGACCTGATGCAGCATCGAGTGCACAATCGCCATTCCCGGCCAGCGCCGATCTGGTCAATTGTAGCCGTTATGCTGTCATCGCTCTCACTTCACGCGAATGCCGCGTGCGCTAGATTCCCAAAAAACGCCGATAGGAATTGCATATCGACCGTCGGCGCTTCTTTTCGATGGACACGCTGTCTGGATGATACGCTGTGGATCATCGAAACCTCCAAGCCCATTACCGTGGCATTCTCGCCCATGGCTGCTCCGACGTTGCGGAATCGAATCACCAATATGCCCAGCGCCCTCTTGCTGATCAACGGCACCTATCACGATGGCGATTATGAACAACCGACGATGGTCGGGCTTCTCGAAATCGAAGACCACCTCCTGAGTCCGGTCAAAACGCACGATCTTCAACTTTCTCGTATTCTGACGGTCGATCCCGATGGCCGGATTGCTTCAATTCGAGCCTTAACGGACGAAATGAAGCAGGATCCGCGCCCGGCCGCGGCCCGATTTCAGTCGGGACCGGCAATTGTCGAAAACGGGCGACTCACGACTGGCGAGATCGCCGCATCAGCCAATGGCAACGACGCGTACAAGCGAACTGCTATCGGTCGAACCGAAAAGGGAGAGACGGTGATCGTTATATCGAAGACTCCAAGAACGCTTGTGGACCTCGGTGCGCAAGTTCTGCGTGTAAGCGATTACCGGCGACGTAAGCTCACATTGATGAATCTTGACGGGGGTCCGTCAACAGCAATTCATTCCGCAGCAATTCCAAGCATGAGTTATGGTGCCGACAAGGTTACGCCAATTGTCATTGGTGTCACAAAATGATGCCCGCCAACGTCACGCTCATCGCACGACTTTTACAATTACTGACCTCATTGTGCATCTGCAGCTCTGCAATCGCGCTCGCTGGCCCAACGATCTGCGCTGACTGTCCGGTCGTTCGGCCTGTGCCCTTCGGTCCCAGCCCAAGGTACCCCACAGGGAAGGTCGTCCGAGCTAGCGAAACGCTGATAACGTTCCGTCAGTGGGCGCTGTGCACGGCCGAGTTTGGTTGCGACAGATATAATCCTGACAGGCAAGGTCTTACCGACGACATGCCCGTCGTGAATGTCAGCTTTGATGACGCCCAACGCTTTATTGAGTGGCTCTCTCGGAAGAGCGGAAAGCATTATCGGCTTCCTTACGAAAGTGAGTGGGGGCATCTTGCCCTAGGCGGACGTGGGACGAAATATCCTTGGGGAAACAAGCTACTTAGGAACCGCACGAATTGCCTTGAATGCGGCAGTAAATGGGATGGCCGAAGCCCCAGCCCCGTGCGCACGTTTACCCCGAATGACTATGGCCTGTTCGACCCGGTCGGTAACGTGGCGCAATGGGTCGCACCCGATCCAGATAGCACATCGGCGGCGCCCTCCAGGTGCGCGGGCAAGCGCGCTCAGGCAGCAATCTTCGGGGCCTCGTGGGCCGATCGAGCGCAATTTCTCGAGACGACCGAAGCTACATGCTTTCCCCGGGTTCTTCGCGATGACACGATCGGCTTCCGGGTGGTCGAAGCCGGACCCGTGAATGATTC
>JACMOZ010000388.1 GCA_014377785.1 Aeromicrobium sp. | reverse complement strand
TGGTTACCCAAAACGGTGTGAAGATCGGGCTCTCTTTGAGAGGCTTCTTCCATGCCACGACCATTCCCTGTCGAGTTCCGGAGGCGAGCGGTCGCGCTCGTCCGGGCCGGTAAACCAATCACCACTGCCGCTGTCGAACTCGGTGTCAGCGCGGCCGCGATTCATAACTGGGTCCGTCAGGACCAGATCGACCGGGGAGAGCGTCCCGGGATCACGACGCCGGAGAGCATCGAGCTGGCCAAGGCGAAGAAGCGGATCCGGCAGCTCGAGGAAGAAGTCGTAGTCCTGAAGAAGGCGTCGAAGCTGTTCGGGCAGGATCGACCGGGCCCAAAAGGGTTCACCCGATGATCGATGCCCTCGTTGAGGCAGGTCATCGGGCCAAGCAATGCTGCCGGCTGCTCGGAGTGAGCAGTCCCGGCTACTACAAGTACAAGAAGCGACCGTTGTCGCCGACCCAGATGCGTAGGCAATGGCTGACCGGACTCATCCGTGAGATTCATACCGCGTCCCGGCAGACCTACGGGTCTCGCCGTGTCCATGCCGAACTGACCCTCGGTTTGGGAGTCAAAGTCAGCGAGAGGCTCGTCGCCGTCCTGATGTCGGACGCGCAGATCGTGGGTTTACCACGGCCGGCGAAGGTGAAACGGCTCCACGGCGTGGCCACGGCGGACGACCTGGTGCATCGCAAGTTCCACCGGCTGGCACCGAACGAACTCTGGGTCACGGACATCACAGAGCACCCCACGAAAGAAGGCAAGGTCTACTGCTGCGCGGTCATGGACACCTTCTCCAGGAAGATCGTGGGCTGGTCGATCGACAGCGCCCAGGACGCCAATCTCGTCATCAACGCCCTCGACATGGCCATCAAGAACCGCCAGCCTCGCCCCGGCGGCATCGTGCACGCCGACCATGGAGTGCAATTCACCTCCTGGGCCTTCACGAACAAGATCCGCGCCTCAGGGCTGATGCCCTCCTTCGGAACAGTCGGCGACTGCTACGACAACTCAATGATGGAATCCTTCTGGTCGAGCATGCAGATCGAGCTCCTCAACCGGAAGAAGTGGCGCACCCGCGTTGATCTGGCGAACGCCATCTTCGAGTACATCGAGATCTTCTACAACCGCACACGACGCCACTCACAGCTCGCCTATGCCACCCCCATCGAGCACGAGCTACGCTTCAACACAACATCCATCTCCGCCTAATCCTCAGACCGCAGCGGGTAACCAGGCTGTAGGGCACGTCAAGTCAACTGAACTCGGGGCAGTCCCACCTGCTGCTTGCCTCCGAATCAATTCCACGATATCGCCCTCATAGGAGCGCGCATCGGCCCGTGGTCAGGCGAGTGTTCAGGCCGGTGAGTGTCGAGCCGCCACGGGAAGGAAGGTCGAGGAGTGGTCCGATTAGCCAGAGCAGCGCTCTCCCAGCCAATCCTGCAAGCGCACCTGCTGTGAAGAGCCCCGCTTGCCTAGTGCGCTCAGGTCCGAAACGGGCGAAACCCCCGAAGCCGTGAAGCGGCGGGGCAGGCCCAGGAGGCACGGGAGTGCTAGCTTGCAGCTAGCACTCCTCACACGAACGGGGATCGTCATGGTCGACGCTGGCAACGAGAACGCAACCAAGCTTCTGATCTACGTCACTGGGCTAGTCCCGCCAAAGTCAGACGCACTCCTCCAAAAGATGGCGAATGCGCAACCTGGACAGTGGCTCGTCCATCAACACGACCACCGCCTTAAACCGTGGGGCCGGCAGAAGAAACTCGAGGCAGCCGTTGACACGCTGAGCGCCGACATCGCGACGCGCGTGCGGGTTCAGGAGAACAAGACTGGGACGGACGTCGAGGAGGTTCGTCTTGTCGGGCACAGTATCGGTGGGCTCCTGGCCCGGGCCGCGTATCTGAAATCTGGTGGTTGGTGGCAAACGGTGTCTGGCGACAACGTTCCATGGGCGCCGAAAGTCAGGCGCATAGTGCTGCTCGGCTCGCCCAACGCCGGCTACCGGCGAGAGGCCATGAAATGGCACCTCCGGGTGCTCCTTTTCCTCCTGGGGCCATTCGCCAAGTTCACTGCTGAGGCCACTGAGTATCAGGGCTACTGGATCACCAACCTCCGCCTGCGCTGGCTCAACGCCTTCGATGCGATGGGGGCATCAGCGCCTCTCACTGTGAACGTCATCGGTGGGAAGGACGGTCTCGTCACCGCCGACGACACGCAGGACGTCGCTTTCATGCCACGAATGGTCGATCTCACCACTGGTGGAGCCGACCACGCAGGGCTCGTGAACATCGACCAATCGCCTGATCCCGAGGGTCTCTGGATCGACCTCCAGAAGGCGATCTTCGACGAGGACTACTTCACGCCGGAAGACGCCCATCCGAGGTCGAAGGAGCCGGTGTATTTCATCGAGCATGGAATCCGAACTGATGCCAACGACGCGTGGGTCAAACCGATCATGGACGCGATCGGGGGCAGCCCCGCCGTGGTTATCGCACCGAGCTATGGCTTCTTCAGCGCGTGGGAGTTCGCATTGCCGCTCAACCGGCATCGGAATGTACACAACTTCCTCAACGCATACGCGGAGAAGGCACGTACCCACCATCCAAACAACTTCCGGTTCTTCGGGCACAGCAATGGCACTTTCATGATGGGACGCAGCCTGTTGGAGGTCTCAGCGGTCAAATTCGAGCGCATAATGCTCGCGGGCACAGTACTCCCGCCGAAATTCCGATGGACAGACCTAGTCGAGAACGGTCAAATCGGCCACTACACGCCGAGCGGCGACTGGCAGGCCGGCATAGTCCACAATGACCGCGCTCGAATTGATGGGCCCGTGGGCGTGCTATGCGCGTTCCTTAACGGCCTTTGGCCCTTCCAACAGGACATCGGTCCTGGCGGAACTCGTGGCTTCGACAACGCCGCCGTCGTCACAGAGCATTCCTTGTTCTGGCCAGGTGGCCACGGCGGTGCCCTCACGACACAGCGTGGATACGCGGACAGGCCGACAGAGATCGCGAAGTTCCTTCGAGGGGGCGCCGACACGTGCAAGCCGACGAAGAAGTCGCCGTGGATCTTTCGAGCGTTCAGTCGCCTTCTACAGGTCGGCGCGTGGCTCATCGTCGCGGCTATTGTCTATGGGCTCTACGTGCTCTTCGGCAACGCTGCGGAAGCCTGGGGTCTTGCCACAGCGGTCGCGTCGTACGCCGCCGGCGCAATCCTCATATACCTAATCTTGCGCATCATCTGAGCCGAGCGACGCTGCCGTACTTATCCAAGGCATGAGCCTCATACGCGGGATAGACAAGGGCAGGAACCGGTTATTGCACCACGGCAAGGTCCAGTGCGGACAGACCTACGCCCGGGACTACCTCGCGGCGCGGATTGCCAACCTGCTGACGCTCCTCCTTGATCAAGTCGGGCGCTGTTGCTGAAGCGGCTACGGCCAGTGCTGGACTGAAGCGGAAGCTCCTGTAACCGCTTCAGGATTCGAGCGCCCAAGACCCGTGACCGTTTACCATCTGGGTGGGCCGGTCGTCCCGCATATGGGAATCATCTAGAGAGATTGCCAGCCGGGGTAACCCGGGCGGCGACGGCCAATGCTTCTTCTGCCAACCCGGAAAACACATGGAAATTGCTTGCGCCGACTTCGGGTGAGGTTCCTGGCCGCAGCCGCGACATGCGCTCGACGAGTTCCTGACAGAGACGCGACCTATCGACCCGCGACATCGACGTCGACCGTAGGAGGCCCATTGACAAGGGTCAGCATTTGCGGCACTTTGCGGCACTTCGTGGCGAAGCATCCCCGTATGCAGATGGTGACGGATTCGCTCGGGCGCGTTGTGAGCATCTGCAGATCTAAGCCCTAGGCGCGAACTGGAGCAACTTGATCACAGCGGTGCGCGCCTGGATAAAGAAGTTGTCGCCGAGCTCTTGCGCAACCACCCGCCACGACGACGGGACCTTCGTCTTCGCCTGCTTCGCGACACCTCTGAGATATTTGTCGCATGCCGAGTATGCGGTGAGATTGGCAAGCACGACGGCATACGCCTCGCTGGTCTGATCGGTCGCGAGCAACGCTTCGGCACCCGCTGTCGCGCACGCCTTCGCTCGCTTCACGATCCTGTACAGCTTCGAGCGATCCGTGGCGACCTTGTCCGCCGAGGCGATAGCACTCGTCACGGCGACCATCGCGGCCGTGGCTTCTCCGTTGAATCGCAGCTCGCCCTCGGGTATTGCATATTCGGCTCGGTCGATGCTCAGATGGGCGGGCATAAACACGGTCTCGCCAGGCTGAACCGCGAGAGCATAGCCATCTTGATCGTCTATCCACAGTCGAGTGAAGTACGACGTCAACTCTGTGCGAGAGGGTGAAATCTTGACGGTGATTGTTTCGTTCCGTGCACCAGGTGAGTTCAGATCCAGGACCCAGTCCGTGTTGTTCCGCAATGCCCATCGCGGCGATTGCTCGCGCGCATCATCCATCTGAAGACACATCATCGCGGCTTCGTTGATCGGAGTGTTCACAGTGAAGCAGTCCACGTTGCGGAAGGCGGCCATGTGCAAGTCCACCTGAATCCCGGGTGCGGTGCCCGATGGGAAGATCAAGGCGAGTCCTGCGGCCGCGGCGACCATCGACAGGGTGGACATGATTTTCTCCTTCGTCGCGAGTGTACGCACAAGGTACTCCTCCAGCCGATGGATCACATCCGCGCGAAGACGAGGAGCTCCCCGTGTCGGAGTTGCATAGTCGGTTGCGCAACCGCGCATGCTCTTCTGCCGCGCGGTCGGTGCCCATGCGCCGCTCTGCTGTGACCAAAAACGCGCCGAAAGAGCCTTTTAGGGCTCCGGGTCTCAACCTTGATGTCGCTGAGTTCTGGGGTTCCGCACCTGGACTTGATGCGCGCACGTTTATTCAACGTTTATGGCGCCGAGACTGGCCTAGGCGGGTCGAGGTGCCCCGATACAATTCACACAAATATGGCAAGGAGCTCCCGGTCAGATCGAGATCATTCGAGGTTTCGACGCCTAGGTCGAGACGTTGAAAAGGGCCCGTCGCAATTCGTCGGTCCTGGGTTCAAGTCCCAGCCGCCCTACTCGAAATGTAGTTTGATCTGTTCTTTTTGTCCTCACCGAAGGGGCCAGATTTACCGGGCGCGAGCGCCCATTCAAGCGCCCATTCGTGACTGGGACGGCCGGGCGCGGCAAGTCACCGCGGTTGGTTCGAGTCGCAGCATTAGTGTGAGAACTTCTTCGGGCCCAGCAGGCGGCTCCAACG
>JACMOZ010000387.1 GCA_014377785.1 Aeromicrobium sp. | reverse complement strand
GATTTGATGCTCCCGGCCGGGACGGTCCTTGGCCCGCGTGAAGTCGGTCTTCTTGCTTCCCTGGGCGCGGGACGGGTCAGGTCGCGGCCACGACCGCGCGTCGTGATCATCTCGACCGGCACTGAATTGCGCGAGCCCGGCGGCCACCTCGAATACGACTCGATTTTCGACGGCAACAGTTTCATGCTCGCCGCAGCGGTTCGCACTGTCGGGGCGATCGCCTATCGGGTGGGTGCCGTCGACGACAGTCCCAAGGCTTTCAGACGCATGCTGTCCGATCAACTGGTTCGCGCCGACCTCGTCGTCACCAGCGGGGGCATCAGCAAGGGCGACCATGACGTCGTCAAGGAGGCTTTGTCGCCGCTTGGGACGGTGAAGTTCAGCGAAGTCGCGATGCAGCCGGGCAAACCTCAGGGTTTCGGCACGGTCTTCGACGAGCAGACGCCGATCATCACGCTTCCGGGCAATGCCGTCTCGGCCTACGTCTCTTTCGAAGTCTTTGTGATGCCCGCCATCCGCCGGATGATGGGGCTCACTCCGTACCGTCGCCCGATGGTGCATGCGGTGCTCTCCGCAGACCTGCAGTCGCCTCCGGGTCGGCGCCAGTATGTGCGCGGCGTCTTCGAAGTCACCCACCGCGGCGCCAAGGTGACACCGATCGGCGGCGCTGGTTCGCATCTCATCGGTGGTCTCGCAAAGTCCAACGCCTTGATCGTCGTCGGCGAGGACGAAACCGCTCTCAACATGGGTGACACGGTTCGCACACTGGTGCTCGATCGGCCGTTCTGAATGGGCGATTCGTTCAGCCACCTCAACGCATCCGGCAACGCCAGAATGGTCGATGTGACGGCCAAGGACATCACCGCCCGCGCCGCGACTGCTCAAGGCCGGGTCGAGGTCAGCCCTCGGGTCGTCAAACTCCTGCGCGGCGACGGTGTGCCCAAGGGGGATGCCCTTGGCGTTGCCCGGGTCGCCGGCATCATGGCCACCAAACGCACTCCCGATCTCATCCCTTTGTGTCATCCGTTGGCGATCAGCGGCGTCGAGGTCGACCTCAGTGTTGTCGATGGTGCGGTGGAAATTACTGCCACCGTCCGCACGGCCGACCGCACCGGCGTCGAGATGGAAGCACTCACCGCGGTGAGCGTCGCAGCCCTCACCGTCATCGACATGGTCAAGGCGGTCGACAAACACGCCCGCATCACCGACATCGAAGTCGTCGCCAAATCCGGCGGCAAAAGTGGAGACTGGGTTAGTCCCACACGGTGGCTCCGGTGAGGGCACACGTCATTGTGGCGTCCAATCGCGCCGCCGCCGGGATCTATGAAGACACGACCGGTCCGCTGATCGTCGATGCGCTGAAAGCGTGGGGATTTGCCGTGACCGGCCCGGCCATTGTCGGTGACGGCGATCCGGTTGCCCAGGCGATCAGCGCGGCATTGCCCGACGAGCCCGACGTGATCCTGACGACCGGCGGCACCGGTGCCAACCCGACCGACCGCACGCCCGAAGCCACCAGTCCGTTTCTCGACCGCGAACTTCCCGGCATCGCCGAGGCCATCCGCGCTTATGGCGTCTCCCACGGCATACCGACCGCGATGCTCTCGCGCGGTCTTGCCGGTGTATCCGGGGCAACGGTGATCATCAACCTTCCGGGATCTCCGGGCGGAGTGAAAGACGGCCTCGCGGTGCTCGAATCGGTCCTGAAACATCTCGTCGATCAGATCGGTGGCGGCGACCACAGGAGAGTCAACTGAGCCCCGGCTGGCCGATAACGCTCGACCACGGTCGGGTAGGTCTGCGCCCGCTCGCGATGCATGACGCCACGACCTGGGCACGGCTGCGCACCGACAACGCCGAATGGCTCGGGCCCTGGGAGGCGACGCTTCCGAAGGGAGCCGGAGCCGGTATTTCCTCCTACCGCGACATGATCCGGACCTTGCGCTCGCGCGCCCGCAAGGGTCACGCCATGCCATTCGTCGTCACGTATGACGGCGAGATGGTGGGCCAACTGACCGTCAACGGCATCACCTGGGGTTCGGCGCGGTGGGCGAACATCGGCTATTGGGTGGCTCGCAGTCATGCCGGATTGGCGATCACTCCGACTGCCGTGGCACTTGTCTGCGACCACTTGATGACGACCACCGGTCTGCATCGGATCGAGATCGCGATCCGTCCCGAAAATGCCGCCAGTTTGCGGGTCGTCGAAAAGCTGGGCTTTGCCAAGATCGGTCTCGCGCCGAGATTCCTCCACATTGCCGGCGATTGGCGCGATCACGAGATTTTCCAGATCCTTGCCGAGGACGTCCCCGAAGGCCTCGTTTCGAGGTTGAGCGAAGACTGATCTTGAGGGATTCGGGTACCGGTAGCAACCCAAATCCCTCAAGATCAGTGGTCGAAACAGACCTGGTCTCGTACGTCACAGAAGTTCACAGGCGACACACCGACCCGAGTGCGACGATTCACGGCTCGGACCGCCTACCGTTTTGCTCGTGGGTAATGGGCTGATTTTCGCATTCGTCGTGGCGCTGTGGGCGGCGTACTTCGTGCCCCTTGCCGTGCGCCGTTATGACGAGGCGTCCAAATCGGGTTCGATCGACAAGTTTTCCTCGTTGAGCCGCGTCATCGCGCATAGGAAGCGCAGCGCCGACGTTGCCGAAGTAGAGGTCGTTGACCCTTCGCAGGGCCAGCCCGATCAAGATCAGCCCGATCAGGACCGTGCCACGAACCACGCTCCCATACTGACGACGGACCGCCCCTCCACGAGGCTTGCCGCCCGCCGGCGTCGCCGCACTCTTCTCTCACTCTTGGCGCTTGCCGTGATCGTCGGGGGAGTTGCCGGTTTCGGCTACATCCCGTGGCTGTCGGCCGCTGCCCCCGTCGCCCTTATTGTGGCGTGGCTTGTCGTTTGCCGAGTTCAGGTCCGCGGCGAACTGGGCATCACCCGCAAGCCCAAGTCGACTTCGGCCACTCAGGAATACGACGAAGAACACACGATCGTCGTCTCCCACCAGTTCGAGGACACCGAGCCCGATCGCAAACGCGTGATGGAAAAGGTCGACCTCGAGGCGAACGCACTCGATGAGCAGCTCGTCATCGCCGTGCCGGTCGGTGCCACGACGGGCGAGGTCTTGTGGGATCCGCTGCCCGTCACTTTGCCGACGTATGTCACCAAGCCGCGTGCCGGTCGAACCGTCCGTACAATCGAGTTCGGCGAACCGGGCGCCTGGACGTCGGGTCACATAGAAGGCGAAGACGTCGAACTGCCCAAACGCAAAGCCGAAGGCGAAGACGAGCAACGTCGCGCCGTCGGCCACTGACCCGCGGTTTACCACGAGGCCTCGGCAAACTGGCACATCACGTGGGAAGTTTCCCGCGCGAGGTGGCAGTTTCCCACGAGGTGTGAAGTGATAACCTCAAACCTTGTTGAGGGGCATTGGCGCAGTTGGTAGCGCGCTTCGTTCGCATCGAAGAGGTCAGGAGTTCGAATCTCCTATGCTCCACACGTTGAGATGCGTCTGCCGAAGGGCGGGCGCATTTTTGCGTTTCGAACACGGAGATTCAGCCAATCACTCCTACGGTTGTCCGCGACTCGTCCCAGTTTGATCGGGTGGTCCACGATCGATGACATCCGCAGGCTCGAATCGGCGCTTCTTGGTGCCTACGAAGTGTTGGTGCGTGATCGAGTCAAGTTCCGGGTCGCCAGTATCGCCTTCGTCGCGTTTTCACATGATGAGCAGATGAAGGGCTGAACCTTCCGCGAAGAGAAACGTGCAGATTTCGTGGCTTTGCGGCTTGACGCATTTCTCATGCCAAAACGCGTGGCACGTGATTTTCTAGGAGGCGCTTGTTGACTTGCGCCTCACCACGAGCCAGGCGATGCCGGAAAGGAGTCCGATGGTCAGTCCCCACGGGAGGATGACGCCAAGGCCGTGAACGAAGCCATCGATGGTCGACACGAGGCTGTTCCAGCCGGTCACGATTCCGCCCCAGAATCCCGACGGTGACACACTGTTGGCCATCGGTCGGGCGGTGAGTTGCACCTCGATCGAGGCCAAATCCGCCTGTTCACTGAGGACCTTGCGCTGCGCGACGAGGCCCTCCAGGTTGGCCTGGCGTGAGGTGAGAGCGGACTCGGCCTTGATGAGTTCGGTCGTCGATGCCGAGTTCTTCATGATGCTTTGCAGCCGATCGACCGAGATGCGCAAGGCGCCGATGCGGGCGTCGAGGTCCTTGCCCTGAGTCGTGACGTCATTGTCGGCGAGCGAGATGTTGTCGACCTTGCCGAAGCGGTTGAGTTCGTCGATCGACCCGGTGACTTTCGTCTGCGGGATCCGGATCAACAGCATGACGCTGCCGCCGTTGTCCCCTTCGGGAGCAATCTCGGACCTCGAATCCACGCGACCACCAATCGAATCGACCCAGCGGCTGATCTTCTGCGCGGACTCCTGAGGCTTGGCGACCGTCATCTGCACCGAACCGGTCGTGATGATCTCGCGATTGGTGTCGGGCGCCGCCAATCTTTCGGCGGAACCGGCCGCAGCGCCGCTCGCAGACTCGGGGAACGTCGCCTTCAACGATGAGTCGCCAGCGACGGCCGAAGACGCCGAATCGTTCATCGAACCCGAACCCGACCCGATTACCTGCACGCCGATCCCACCGAGGGCAACCACGGCAACGGCGCCGACGGCAACCTGGCGGTAACGATGAGTCTTGGCGCGGGCGGACTTCGTGATGTCGGACATGATGGCGAACCGCATCGAATCGATCTGCTTGTCGCTCAGTTCGGGGATGAATGTGTTCATGACGAGCCCCTCAGGACGTGGATATCGGTGCGAAGTCGTTGGCGGATGCGTGACACGCGATTGCGGACCGTGCCGTGGGATACACCGAGTTCCTTAGCGGCCTCGGCATACGTCCTGTCGCCGCTGATGCATTTTTCGTAAAGCTCGCGGTCGATGGCGGACAGTTCGGCCACAGCCTTGTCGACGCGGGCGAGTAGTGCTTCGTGTTCGACGGTGTCCTCGACCGAGGAACCCGCGTCCGCGATCTCCTCGTTGATCGGCTGGCGGTGACTGGAGTCGCGCATACTCTGCCGACGTTTGTTGAGCGCCGTGTAGCGCGCAGTGACGAGCAACCAGGGCAGGAGCGAATCGTCGGCAATGGTGATCGTACGGATCTTTTTCCATGCGGTGATGAACACCTCCTGGGTGGTGTCTTCAGCGTCGGACGGATTGCGTAGGACGGAGTAGGCCTGCCAATAGACGGGCCGGACGTGTCGTCGATAGAGCTGATCGAAGGCATGGCGATCGCCGTGCGCGGCTTGGCCGAGCAGTTCACGATCGTCCGGGCGAAGCGGCTGCTCCGCGGCTGGCGATGTTGTGGTCACCATGACTCCGATCTGCAGGATGGGAGAAAACACGTGTCTACCTATGAGCGTCTGCGCCGGGCTCACCGTCTCACAGCGAATGCGCATTTCTGATCAATTTGGGGCAAAAGTGTCACCATGGAGTCAACGGGCGAGGAGGAAAGAATGAGTTTCGGATTGTTGGCGCGCATGGTCGTGGCCGTAGGCCTTCTCGCCGCCGTCGCCGGTTGTGGCGGTGCATCCGTCGCCGATTTCTCCTCGCCAGACGCGCTTGGAGTTTCGCTGCCGACTGTCGTTCACCCGCCCAAAACCCTGTTCACGCGCACGATGTTCGCGACCGCAACCATCACGACGGTTGGCAAGCAGATCGACAAGTGTCGTGGCCCGGTTTCGGTGCCCCTTGGGAGCAATCGGCCGGTCCTGGGGGCCGAGCACGATTTCTGCGGAGGTTCGGCCTGGTTCAGCCGGCTCGGTCAAGGCGGAGCGGTCGACCTGTCCGGTCCCGGAGTGGCCTCCGATATTTATGTCGTGTCGGAAATCAAGACAGTGACACGAGACGGCAACGCCACCGTCAAGGATCTTCCGAAAAGGACGTTG
>JACMOZ010000386.1 GCA_014377785.1 Aeromicrobium sp. | reverse complement strand
ATTCCGGGCCTCGCTTTTGCCAAGATCGCCAAGACCGCGAAAACTGCCGGGGCTCTCACCAAAGCAACGAAGTGGGCGAGAGAGTCCCGCACCTTCTCCAGAATCTCGAAGAAGTTCCGAGCGAGCGCAGACGTCGCGGCACAGCGGGTTTCACTCAGAGTGGGGACGAAGGAGCAAATCCGCAAGATGACACCTAAGAACAAAGATGGCAACTACATCGATCCGAACACCCAGCAGGTCATCCAGCCCGGTCGCGCGGACATCGGCCACAAACCCGGCTACGAGTGGCGCTGCATGCAGGCGATGGCCAGACATCAAAATTGGACAAGAGCACAACTCATTGAGTACGCGAACGATCTGAGCCACTACCAAATCGAGGATCGATCATCCAACAGAAGCCATCAGCACGAAGCGAAGGTCTGCAAAATATGAGCCAAGGTGAGCGTTCCCCGCTTCACTATGCCGCACTGGAAGACGATGCGTCCGCCATCGAGGCACTCATTGCGGCTGGTGAATCTCCCGACATGCAGGATGCACAAGGTTTCACTCCCCTCCACTTCGCTGCCCAGCAAAACTCGTTATCGGCCGCCGCCCTTTTGCTGAACGCCGGAGCAACCGTTGAAGTCGAGAACACCTTCGGCAACACAGCGTTGTCCGTGGCGGTGTTCAACTCAAACGGCCGAGGGGATCTCATCCGACTCCTCCGTTCCTATGGCGCGGATCCACTGCATAGCAACGCCAGCGGTCAGACACCAGTGGGACTCGCTCGACTCATCGCAAACTACGATGTCGCACAGTTCTTTTCGGACGTTGCCGAGTAGCTCAGGCAGACAGAGCCACGCTCGGACTGGGGCCCGCAGATCTGTCGGAGGTCCCAACACCGCTGGGAACGTGAGTTTCCTACTGAACGTCATATGGCCGGCGTTCTCGGGCCCCTAGACGGCCATTGCCTACTGCCTCCTGGGTGCACTGGCGTGCCTGACAGTCGTCGGCATACCCGTCGGCATCGCCGCGTTAACGATTGCGAACTACGCCCTGTGGTCCATCGGTCTGGAGATCGTGCGGCGAGCGGATCATGGCACCGCGACGGCTGGCAACCTCTTTTGGTTCGTCTTGGCAAGCCTTTGGCTTGCCATCGCGCACGCTGTCACTGGATCGCTCTTGTGCATCAGTCCCCGGCGAGCAACCCGTATCCGAGGAAGGGTTCGGCACCGGTACGGACCAAGACGCCGAGTCCTTAGGGAGACGTCGCCCAGATCTCACGCTCACCAGCCAACTGTCGATAAGGTCTAGGACGTGGATGCACACGCGAAGTCGTTCCAACTGATGTTCCAAGGCACGAGTCGATACAACGTGCCGCTTTACCAGCGTCCTTACGTCTGGAAGCACCACAAGGAAGAACCAGAGAAGGACCGTCTCGGGCCCTATTGGGCCGACGTCAAGGAGACGATCGACGCTTTTGTCGCCCACAGCCGACTAGTAAAAAGCGCAGCTGGAGACGCCAGCAAGGTAGCCGCGATGACGCCGCACTTTTTCGGAGCGGTCGTTATCGACGGGCCGGTGAAGGAAGGCCAGATCACAACGCACGAGGTAATCGACGGTCAACAGCGTTTGACCACGACACTCCTCTTTCTGGCTGCTGCCACCCGGCTATGCGAGAAGCATGACAAAAATAGTCACGCATCGCGGCTCCGCAAGCTTTGGCGCCAAGACGACGACATCGATGTTGAAGGATTGTCTCGATTCAAGATGACCCCGACGCGTCAGGATCAACGCGGGTTTCTCGCCGTCATGGACGATCAGCTTCCGCTAAGGGCCGAGAAGTCGAATATCACCGACGCCTACGCCTTCTTCGTAGCCGAGCTCGATGAATGGGTCGACAACCTGTCTGCCGACGAGACGTCTGAGTACTTCGATGCGCTCAGAGACACCATCTACGAGCACCTCATTCTGGTCGCCATCGAGTTGGGCGACGGCGACAACCCGCAAGGCATCTTCGAGTCACTCAATGCCCAGGGCGAGAAGCTGCTTGCACTCGATCTCGTAAAGAACGAGGTGTTCCGACGGGGTGCCCGCGCCAATCTTGATTTAGACAAACTGGACCGGGAGGTTTGGTCGCCGAGGTTCGCCGTATCTTGGTGGCGCGCTGAGGTCAAGCAAGGTCGATACAGGCGTCCACGTGCCGAGTTGTTCCTCATGCATTGGCTCATCGACCAGAAGGGTGGCGACGTGTCGGCAACCGGCCTCTACGTTGAGTTCCAAGCCATCGCGCGCCGCGACATAAAGGCACCATCGGAAGTAGCAACGTTCATTGATCGGTTCGTAGCCGACGCGGATCGCTATCGGAAACTGGACAGCCTCCCAGCCGGGTCACGTGAAGCACTCTTCTTCCAGCGCCGCGCCATCCTCGACGTAAGCGTCGTCTATCCCTTAACCCTTCGACTCTGGCGGCTCTTCGACGAAGGTGGAATCACCCGCGATCGACTACTCACAGCCTTGGCAGCGCTGGAATCTTGGCTGGTGAGACGGATGGCCGTTGGAGACACTGCGAAGAATTACAACAACGTAATCGTCTCGATTCTGAACCAAATGGGAACGGCGGGCGAATCGGCTGCCGACCCGGTCGGAAAGCTCATCAATTATCTACGCGACGGGGATGACAAGACTAGATGGTGGCCTGGGGATGACAGGTTCCGTGAGCGGTTCACCGAACACGCCCTGTACAAATCAATGACCAGACCGCGCGAGCGGTTCTTCCTTGAAGTTATCGAAGCCCGGATGCTGACGCCGAAGACTGAGTCGGTCAGCTTCGATGAAGACCTGACGATCGAGCACGTCATTCCCCAGACATGGGAGAAGACTTGGCCGCTCCCTCAGACCAACAACGAGGAGGAGCGGATTGAAGCCGAGAAGCGCCGGAATTCACACGTTCACCGCTTAGGCAACCTATCGCTCGTCACCGGCAGTCTAAACCCAGCAATCGGCAACAATCCCTGGGCTGAGAAGCGTAAGGAGATCGAGCGGTTCAGCAAACTCAGGCTTAACGCGGAGTTGCTCGCGGACTACCCTTCCATCTTTGATGAGACCGCCATCAATAGGCGTAGTGCCAAACTCGTTGAGAGGCTGATCGAGGAGTGGCCAGGGCCTGACTCTCCCATCTGGAAGTAGCACGGAGCCTGGTCAATATCGCGACTTTCGCAGTAGGTCCCATCGCGCAATCCTGTTTCGATCGGCTCGTCGCGGATGACTGTGGGTGAGGTGGAAGCCGGTGCGTCTATCCATCGCGGTCGTTCTTGGAGTCCTGGGTGGCGCCACGCTGACCACCACCGCCGACCGGGGCAGCCGCCGCGACACCGCCGACTGACCCCAGGGTAGCCACGGCTGCGCGTGTTTACTGGGCGACGGCCCCTCTCGCGAAACCGGAACCTCGTCTTTCACCGCCAACGGGTCACGCCGCAATGCGGGTCCGAAAGCACAAGCAGATCTGTTTCGTAACCTAGCCGTCTCACAACCCATAGGCAGCGAGGCAATTGGAGGCCGACGTGCCGTTCTCGATCAGTGCCGCCCAGACCGCGGTCATTCAGCGCCGCGATGAGACTGTCTCGCATCTGTAGGGCAGCGAGGCAGTTCGAACCTACTGCCCAAAACGATCCGGGACTGGACGCTCCACCTGGCGAGCGCTGCATTCCATCGCAAACGATGGATTTCAGCGAGGTGCGCAAACCGACCGTTCTGAAAAGCCCGTTAGTGATCTCACGGAACCCGTATGGTCGCCCCATGTCGACTGCTTCTGGCCGCGCTGCGGCATACGTGTTCTGTCTTGACTATGCCGACGCTACGAACTGGGAGCTTTGCAAGATCAGCGGGGTAGTGGGTGTTCGCCAGAACCCGCAGGGTCAAGCCAGCGCTCGGGCTGTTCACGTAGGGGACGTTCTGTACGTCTGGCGAGGCGGAGGGGCGAGGCCATGATCAGGTCTGATCGCTCGCGTCATAGTCACCGGTCCCGCGTACGAGGCCTTCGGCGCCGAAGTGCCATGGCCCGACCCAGGCTCGTTTACCTATCTCGTCCCGTTCGAGATGAGCGAGGAACTCGATGACGCCGTCCCCGACTCGTTTCCGAACAATCAGAAAGGGAAGCGGTTCAAGATCCAGAACACGGCTCTCCAAAAGGGGCTCATGCCGGTCTCGGACGAGTCCCATCCGCTCCTAGAAGCTTGCTTCACGGACCCAGGATCCGCAGATGATCTCGAACTGGTCTCCGTTGCCATCAACGGCGGGGGATGGTCCTCTGATCAAGGCCTCATTCGCGAGGTCGAGCGGGCCGCAGTCGCGGCCACTCGATCGTTTCTTACCGCAGACGGATGGCAAGAGACTCGTGACTGCCAATTGGACGGATGCGGCTACGACTTCGTCTTCAAACACAATGACGGCAGAGAGCGTCTGGTGGAGGTCAAGGGAACCAATTCAAACGATGTGCGCTTTCAGTTGACCCGGCTTGAACACAAAGTCATGTCGACGGACCCGAGCGCACGTATCTACGTAGTAACGAGGGCACTCAATGCCCCGCGGATCCACGTTCTCGAGTGGACTGATGTTGAAGACTTGGGAGTCAAACCGTCCTCCTGGCAGGTCGGCTGAGAATGGCACGACATCACCTTGGTGCCTAGTGCATTAGCCGCAGACCTAACCTCACGGCCGCGACAGTCGAGGGGAACCCCCTCAGGTACATCCCGATGTCGCAAATCCGAGAAGTGCGTTAACACGACGAGGTCGCAGCTACCCGGTCCGCGTCATTCCACCGCGACAGCGGCAGTCTCTTACCGACGCGATCCGCCCAGAGCGACGCGATGTCCCGGTTCGGACGTGGGCTGCCGCTGACACCGATATCGTGGGGCGAAATCGAGGGAGAGCAATGAGCGACGAAAACACCACACTCGTGCCCGTGTGGACGCTGTCGACGACGAGCAGCGCGCACGTACCTTTCGCAACCGGTGACGGCGCGCTCACCCCAGAACGGCTGGCCGAGCTGCGATCGGCTCTCGCAGCATTCTCAGACGCGCCTCTGGTCACCCTTGAGGCTCACCCACTAACTAAGAAGCGTGGCCGGTCTGCCGGTATTCCGTTGGAGGCGGTTAGTCCTCTTGCTCAGGAGTTGTCCCGCCTGGTCGCCCAGAACTCCAGGAACGTTCCCGCCGTCGCCAAGGTCGCCGAGTCCAGTGAGGTGCTCTACCGGATGGTTGTGCCCGCGAAGGTTGCAGCACAGTTCGGAAAAGGGCTGGTGAAGCCTATGGCCTCCAAGGCGGTAGCGAACGGCGTATACGGCGACTTGGTCGGCGCTGGAAGCACGGTCGCAGCGAAGGCAACGTTAGTTCCCGTCTCAACGGTTAGCGCCTCGGGTGCTGCAGGCGCCGCAGCAGGAACTGTCGTCGCCGGCACGGCGATGACCGTCGCCGCACCGCTGATTCTCATGGCGGTAGCACTGGGTGCGAGCGCGCACGCCGACCAGCAGCGTCAGAAGGCCATCGAACATATTACTGAGCTGCTCGAGAAGCTCCACGACGAGAAGTTGGAGCACGAGCGGAGCGAACTAGACGGGTGCCGCGACGCCATTGACAAGGCCACCGCGCTCCTGCTCGACCAGGGCAAGATTGGTGCATCGCTCGGCCTCGACTCCGCTGTGCACGCAATCGGCAAGGCGACCGAGATGGCTGACCGCCGGCTTCGGAAGTGGGAATCCGAACTCGACGCGCTTGGCGACGACAGGGTCGAAGCCACCGATCTAGAAGAAGCGTTCGGTGGCATCGGCGAAGAGGGTGGAGAATTCCGTACTCACCTCGAGCTCGCCGCTCTCGCGATCGCGCTCAAGCGACGCGTGATCGTTCTTCAGGGTGTGGAGGCCGGTCAGAGCGACGATGGTAATCCGTTTGAGAACTTCGTACGCAGCTTAAAGGCTGACCAGCAGCGCATCAACGAGCTGGAAGCTCGCATCGCGAACGTGCTAGTTCGGCTTTCATCGCTGGAGTTGCGCTCCCCGAAGCGACTGATCGACAAGGTTATGACCCGACGGCAGGTAGACGGCCTGCTCGAGGCGTCATACCGGCTCCGAGCTTTGGCCGAAGACGTCGCCGCTGCGGACCCGGCGGCGGAGGTCATCATCGAGATAGAGAAGCACAGCGACGGGACCCTCCTGGTACTACCGGCCCGCACGGCCTAACGCCTCTCCTCGCGGTCTTCATCCCCGACGTCGAGCGACAGGCATGCGGCGTCAGGGGCAGCACACGTCCAGCGGAAGCCCGATCGCCCCGGTGACCCCCGCGTCACCCCGCCGCCTGCGGACGCGCTGCCAAGGACTGCAGCGGCTAGCGTTGACTAGCTCAGATGTCCGGTGGTGTCGGCGGCGGGCGTGACTAGGCAAGACAACACGGCCGCGTGGGTGACCCCATGTCCAATCCGACTAGCCTTTTCCCGTTCCAACCGTCGACGATGTCGACGGCGCAGTTGGCCGCGGTCTCGTACCTTGCCCGTTACCCCGGGCAGACCCACAGCCTTTACGCATCTCAGCTCCGGCGCTGGTTCGCCTGGAGGGGACTGCTGCAGGTTTAGTTGACCGGTTGGTTTGCTAGTTCAATCGGACGAGGCAGGACAGGGGCCCGGCCAAGGTAGCGGTTTTCGGCTATTGCGCGTTTGTGAAGAACTTGAGTTCCGTGGAGGGATCGGCAGTGGTTTGGCTTTTGGTGCCATACCGCGGGGCCCAAGGCGGGCAATGTTCGCGCCAGTCAGGTCGGCGTTGGTGAGACTTTTTCAGGAGTTTGCGGGCTCGATCGATCCTTGAGTTCAATGGCCTATACTCTGGGCAGAAATCGTATAGGACCTAACGAAAATGGGGCATTGTGTCAGCGAACAAGCAGTCAGCGACCTCGGAAACCGGCGCAGCTGTCAGCAAGGTCTATGCCACCTTGAGGATGCCGATCGTTGATGGCGAGATCCCCCCGGGAACGCATATCAACATCGACGCGGTGGCTCGAAAGCTCGGCGTTTCCCAGACTCCGGTCCGTGAGGCTCTCCAGCGACTGGAGGGCGACGACTTGTTGGTCTACACCCCGGGACGCGGCTACCGGACCACGCCCATACTCGACCTTGCCGGCCTGAGATCGGTGTTCGAATTCCGGCTTCTTGTCGAGCCCTGGGCAGCGCGTTCAGCCGCCACCGATCGGCTCGCCAACCCCGCATCCGCGTTGGGTCAGGAACTCGATTCTTTCGAACGGATTGCTCTCCATGATGGCGATGTCCGCCAAGACATGCTTCTGCACGACACGCGTTTCCACGACCTGATCCTGGCCTCGTCGGGCAACGAGGTGGTGCGTCAGGCATACTCCCAGACGCATTGTCACCTGCACGTGTTTCGGCTCTACCAAGTCGACGCCGACGGGGCCATCACCATCGATGAGCACCGGCAGATCTGGAGCGCCGTGCGGGCCAACGACCCGGAGGCGGCACAGCAGGCCATGACGGTGCACATCAAAAATTCCTTCCGGCGCTCCGCACGGGCCTTCGAGGGCTCAGTGGCCGACATCGACACCGTCGATCGATTTGCAACGAGTCCGATTTCGCCCTGACCTCAACGCAAACTCAAAAATTCGCCTCTCTTTCACCCTTGACGCGTGACATGGATCACTATAGGTTCGTCTCAGTTCCTATAGGATTTACCGAGAGGCCCCCATCGTGTCCGTTGTCGTTTCGATCGTCACTCAAGACGTTCGGTTTCCCACCTCGCTCGAGCTGGACGGATCCGACGCCGTCAATGTCGATCCCGACTACTCCGCCGCCTATGTCACGATCGGGCTCGACACAGGAGAAGAGGGACATGCATTTGTCTTCACCGCCGGTCGGGGAAACGACATCGTCACCCACGCGATCGACGTCTACGGCCAGCTGCTGTTCGGCAGAAATGCCGACGAACTCATCTACGACCTCGGCGCCGCCTCGAAGCGACTGATCCACGACTCGCAGATGCGCTGGCTGGGCCCCGAGAAGGGCGTCACGCAGATGGCCTGCGGCGCCCTGGTCAATGCGCTCTGGGACCTCCGCGCGCGCCGCGAGGGCAAGCCACTCTGGCTGTTGCTGAGCGAACTGGCGCCCGAGGAGATCGTCGATGTCATCGACTTCACCCACATCGGCAACGCACTCACCCCTGAGTTGGCGCTCGACATCCTGCGCCGCGGCGAAGCAGGCAAGGCGGATCGGATCGCCTCCTTGAAAACGGACGGATACCCGGCATACACCACCTCGCCCGGCTGGCTCGGCTACAGCGACGAGAAGCTCGTGCGTCTGTCCCGGGCGGCTGCTGACGCCGGTTTCTCCATGATCAAACTCAAGGTCGGTGGCAACATCGACGCCGACCGCCGCCGGCTCGCGCTCATGCGGCGCGAGGTGCCGGGCACTCCGGTTGCCATCGATGCCAATCAGCGCTGGGAGGTCGACGAGGCCGTCAACTGGGTCAACCAGCTTGCCGAGTTCGAGCCCTACTGGATCGAAGAACCCACGAGCACCGACGACATCCTGGGTCACGCGGCCATCCGGAAGGGCGTCTCGCCCATTCGCGTGGCCACCGGCGAAGCCGTCGCGAACCGCATCATCTTCAAGCAACTGCTGCAGGCCGACGCGATCGACTTCCTCCAGCTCGACGCCACGCGTGTCGGTGGGATCAACGAGAACCTCGCCACCTTGTTGCTGGCCGCCCGGTTCGACGTACCTGTCTGCCCGCACGCCGGCGGCGTCGGACTCTGTGAAGTTGTTCAGCACTTCTCGTTCTTCGACTACGCGGCGATCACAGGCACCCAGGAAGGCCGCTTCATCGAGTACGTCGAGCACCTGCACGAGCACTTCGCCGAACCGGTACGCGTGACCAACGGACGGTACGTGGCACCCGTGCGACCGGGAATCGGCGCAGAGATGTTGACGGCATCACGCGAAAAGTGGACGTTCCCCTCGGGCTCCGGATGGCTCGAAATCGGAGACAGCGCCTCGATCACCGACCCGTACCCGATGGCCGCGAAGGTCTGACGGCCGTGACCACCTCCCTAGATTTGAACGCAAACACAACCGTAAGGACGAACATGACCGGTCCATCGAAGAAATTGCTCGGGCTCATTGCGGCCCTAACGTTGCTCACAGCGGGCTGCACCTCGTCCCCTGCTGGTGATGGAGGCGCTTCATCAGATTCCAAGAGCCACTTGAACCAGGTCCTGAAGTCGAAGACGATCAGGATCGCCGTCCAGTCCGAGGCTGCACCGTGGGGAGTCCTCCAGTCCAACGGCAAGTACGAAGGATTCGACATCGACCTCGCCAAGGCACTGGGCAAATCACTCGGTGCCAAGGTGAAGTTCGTCAGCACGACCAATGAGAGCCGCATCCCGCTCCTGCAGGCCGACAAGGTCGATGTCGTGATTGCCTCGTTCACGGCAACCAACGAGCGTGCGCAGGCAATCACGTTCACGACTCCCTATGCGGCGGGCGGCACGCTGGTAGCGGTTCGCGCGGACAGCAAGATAAAGACCTACAACGACCTCAAGGGAAAATCAGTGTCCGCCAGTCGTGGAAGCATCGGCGAAGCGATCCTGAAGAAGAGCCTGTCGCCTGCCAAGCCGGCGCTATTCAACTCCTTCGCCGACTCCGTCCAGGCCCTGAGAAGCGGCAAGGTCGATGCGGTGATCGAAAACAACGTGATCGTTCCCGAGCTAGTTGCAAAGGACCACTCGCTGAAAATCCTCGAAGGCCCCGTACTCGAGCCCTCCCTCATGTCGATGGGTGTCCAGGGCGGCGACGAGCAATGGCTCAACTACCTCAACACGTTCACGAGGAACTACAACCTCTCGGGCGAGAACGAGGCCGCCAGTCAGAAGTGGCTCAATCAGCCCATGCCGGACTTTCTGAAGTAGCACTGCGAGGCGTGAAGGACGGGAACTCAGAATCATGACCTACTATTTCGGCGATCTGCTGCCGTACGGCTCGCTCTTGCTCAGATCGCTCTGGGTGAGTGTCTACATCTCCTTGCTGGCAATGGGCCTCGGCAGTGCCTTCGGGATCGCGTTGTATCGCGGCAAGATGAGCACCCCACGCGTCATCCGAACCCTCAGCTCGGCCTACATCGAGGTGTTCCGCAACACGCCTCTGCTGGTGCAGCTCTACCTCATCTACTTCGGACTACCGGAGGTCGGTCTGAACCTCGGCCCGACCGTGGCCGGGATCGTCGCGCTCACCCTGAACAACGCGGCCTACACCGCCGAGATCTACCGGGCCGGGTTCGAATCGGTACCGCACGGACTGGTGGAGGCCGGGCAGGCGCTCGGCATGCGGGAACGGCAAGTGTTCAGGTATGTGATGTTCATGCCCGCCACGCGCAATGTGTTCCCCGCGTTGACGAACCAGTTCATTCTGCTGTTCCTCGCATCCTCCATCGCTTCCATCATCGGCCTGCCTGAACTCATGAACTCGATTCTGAACATCAACTCCGAGACCTACCGGACGTTCGAGGTCCTCGCCGTCGGCGGGTTGCTCTATTTCGTCGTCTCCGGTCTCCTCGCGCTCGCTTCCAAAGCCGCCGAGTCCTACCTCTTCCAGTGGGGGGACAAGAGCCATGCTTAGATCCTTCAACTGGCACGATCTCGAGCCCCTCCTCAGGGGCGCGTTGTGGACCCTCGCGCTGTGCCTTACCTCCGGAACTCTCGGAACGGCCCTCGGCCTGGTTCTCGGCCTGGCTGCGACCTCACCCAGCAAGGCAGCCAACTGGATCAGTTCGGCCTATGTGAACCTCGTTCGCGGAGTCCCACTCCTGATCATCATCTTCTTCGCCTATTTCGCCATTCCACTGATACTTCCAGCGCTGGAGCTCTCCGCGTTCGTCACCGCGGTAATCGCGCTCAGCGTTTTTGCGGCCGCCTACATGGCAGAGATCTTCCGAGGCAGCATCAACGCTGTCCCGAAGGGTCAGTGCGAGGCCGCCGATGCACTTGGGCTGTCCTACACACGGAAGTACCGCTACGTCGTCATGCCGCAGGCAATGCGGATCGCTGTCCCACCCGGCATCGGTTTCCTCATCGCCCTCGTCAAGGATTCGTCCCTGGTCACGGTGATCGGATTCATCGAGCTCACCCACGCCGGGACCATCGTAAGCAACCTGACCGCCGACCCCATCACGACATACTCGGTCGTCGGCGCCATGTACTTCGTCATTTGCTACGGGATGTCGCGGCTCGGCCGTTGGTACGAAAAGAAAACCGGAATCCGGGCCAATGTCCTGGACCCGAAGAAGCCATCAGCCATCCAACTCGAAGGTGCCTAAGTGATCATCGTCAAAGACCTGCACAAGAAATTCGGTCCCGTAGAAGTGCTCAAGGGCATCGACTGCCACGTCCACGAAAAGGAGGTGGTCTGCCTCGTCGGCCCTTCCGGATCCGGGAAAAGCACGTTCCTGCGCTGCCTGAACGGCTTGGAGTCGATGACCTCCGGCACCGTGTCGGTGAACGGACATGAAATCAGCGACTCCCATACGAACATCAACGTCGTCCGCCAACAGGTGGGCATGGTTTTCCAGCACTTCAACCTCTTCCCGCACCTGAAGGTGATCGACAACGTGATGCTGGCGCCGACCAAGGTCGTCAAGGCATCCAAGGAGGAGGCTCGTCAGAATGCGACTGTACTGCTCGAGAAAGTGGGGCTGGCAGACAAGACCGACAGCTATCCGAGCAATCTCTCCGGGGGACAGATGCAGCGAGTCGCGATCGCCCGTGCGCTGGCCATGAACCCGAAGGTGATGCTGTTCGACGAGCCGACGTCGGCCCTCGACCCGGAGATCGTCGGTGAGGTGCTGACCGTGATGCAGGAGCTCGCCCACGAGGGCATGACCATGGTCGTCGTGACCCACGAGATGGGATTCGCCCGCGAGGTGGCGCACCGGGCGATTTTCATGGACGACGGCATGGTCGTCGAGGAGGGGTCACCGGCCGAGCTTTTCGGCGATCCGCAGCACTCGAGGACCAGGAGCTTTTTGAGCAAGGTCCTCTGAGCCTTCACGCCCGCATAGTCGAAGGAATCCTTATGTTGACCGAACTTGTCCAGCCCGCCCGACAGAACACCGACCGGCTCACCGGGTCGGCTCTGCCCGATGACCTGTGTGCGGGAACGCTCATCGGTCGCGTCTGGGATCCCGATGCAAACGGCCCGTCTCCGGTGGTGATTCGTGCCGGCGGTGTCTTCGACATCAGTTCGAGCTTCGCCACCGTCCGCGATTTGTGCGAGCAGCCGGACCCTGCAGCCGCGGCGGCAGGTGTCTCCGGACGCCTCCTGGGTCCGTTTCAGCAAATTCTCGCGAACACCGACCCGGCCACGCGTGATGAGAACCGCCCGTGGCTGCTCGCGCCAATCGATCTGCAGACGTTGAAGGCTGCCGGCGTCACGTTCGCGGTGTCCATGATCGAACGCGTCATCGAGGAGCGTGCCCGCGGCGACTTCGAGGCTGCCGCCCAGCTGCGCGATCAGATACTCGAAGAGATCGGGACCGACCTGAAACACCTCAGACCCGGATCCGAGGAAGCGCGCAAATTGAAGACCTTTCTGACCGGGCGCGGACTCTGGAGCCAGTATCTCGAGGTGGGCATCGGGCCCGACGCCGAGATCTTCACCAAGGCACCCACGCTCGCCGCGGTGGGAACCGCCGTGCCGGTCGGAGTCCCCGGGACATCGACCTGGAACAACCCCGAACCCGAAGTCGCCTTGGTGGTGCGGTCCGACGGCACGATCGTCGGCGCGGCGCTGGGCAACGACGTCAACCTCAGAGATGTGGAGGGTCGATCGGCACTGCTCCTGCCTCAGGCCAAGGACAACAACGCATCCTGCGCGATCGGTCCGCTCCTGCGTCTCTTCGATGACACCTTCGACCTCCAGACGGTTCGGTCGATGACCGTGCGTCTCGAGATCGAGGGTCAGGACGGCTTTCATCTCCACGGCGTCTCCGACATGACGCAGATCAGCCGCGACCCGCTGGAACTGGTCGGGCAGCTCATCGGATCCCACCACCAGTATCCGGACGGGGCAGTACTGATGCTCGGCACGATGTTTGCCCCCGTCGTCGATCGCGACGTCGCCGGAATGGGCTTCACCCACAAAGAGGGTGACGTCGTCCGGATTTCGTCGAGCGAGCTCGGGAGTCTGGTCAACGAGGTGGGCTATTGCCACACCTGCGAGCCATGGTCTTTTGGCATACGCGCCCTGATGGCGAATTTGTCAGACAGGAATCTACTGTGAACGAAGGAGAAAAGTTGATCACCACGACCAACCCACTGACAGGTGCCACCTCGGTGACCGAGGTCAAGGAAACGACCCCGGGCGAAGTGGATGCTCTTGCAAAGAAGGCACAAGACGCCACCGCCCGACTGGCGAACGTCGGCCGTGAGGGGCGAGCGAGTCTTCTCGATGCGATTGCCGACTCGTTCGAAACGGGCCGGGAACTGCTGGTGCGCACCGCTGACGAGGAGACCGGCCTCGGGCCGAAGCGCCTCAACGGCGAGCTGACCCGCTCGGTCTTCCAGTTCCGGCTGTTCGCCGAAGCCCTTCGCGAAGGCAGCTACCTGGAGGCGATGATCGACCACGCCGGCGAAACGCCCCTCGGCGCGGCTCCGGACCTCCGTCGGATGCTTCTCCCGATTGGGCCGGTGGCGGTCTTCGGAGCCAGCAACTTCCCCTTCGCGTTTTCGGTCGCCGGTGGCGACACGGCTTCGGCTCTGGCCGCTGGCTGCCCGGTCGTTGTCAAGGCGCACGACTCACATCCGCTGACCTCGCTCAGGTCGTTGGAGGCGATTGTCGAAGCGGTTGCTGCCCAGGGCATTCCGGAAGGAACGATCGGCATGGTGTTCGGGCAGGATGCTGCCGGCCAGCTGATCGAGCACCCCGCGATCAAGGCCGTCAGCTTCACCGGTTCGCTCGCGACCGGTCGGCTCCTGCTGGAGATGGTCAACCGTCGTCCAGATCCGATCCCGTTTTTCGGGGAGCTCAGCAGCCTCAACCCGCTTGTGGTCACCGCCGGGGCCGCCAAGGCCCGGACAGTGGAGATCGCCAACGGCCTGTTCGCCTCGTTCACCGGCTCGGGCGGCCAGCTCTGCACCAAGCCGGGCGTGGCCTTCGTCCCCGAAGGTCCCGACGGCGACCAACTGGTCGACATCCTGCGCGATCTGACTGTCAGGGGCGCAGGGCACGTGTTGCTGAACCAGCGCATTGCCGAGTCGTTCGAGACGATCGCCGGTCGCCTGGTCGCCAAGGGCGCCTCCGTAGAAGGCCGCGGTGAGACGAACGAGAGCGAGGCCGGATTCGTTGTTGCTCCCACGCTTCTCACCACCACCGCGAGCGACCTTTCGGCCGATCTCACCGAGGAGTGCTTCGGACCGCTCCTGGTGGTGGCCAGGTATGTGGCGACCAGTGACCTCCACCAGGCGTTCCAGCAGATCCCACCGTCTCTGACGGCGACGATCCATGCCGAGGACGACGAAGTCGAGCGGTTCGCGGAGTTGTTCGACGCTCTGGAGCCGAGCGTCGGACGCATCGTCTACAACAGTTTTCCGACCGGCGTACGGGTCTCGTGGGCGCAGCATCACGGTGGACCGTGGCCGTCGACGAACTCCCAGCACTCCTCGGTGGGGGTCACGTCGATTCGACGCTTTCTGAGGCCGTTCGTGTGGCAGGACGCACCCTCGACGGTCCTTCCCGCGGAGCTCCGTGACGGCTACTCGGCCATTTCCCGGCGTGTGGACGGAAAAATGATCATGCCGCCCGAGATGGCAACGTCAACCCTTAATTGACGTCACCGAAAGCTCGGCTTGACCGTTCCTTCGACCGCGCCCATGTAGAGCGTCTCGCCGTCGGGGTCGCTTTGGTCGACGGTTTATGTCGCCGGCATCTTGTGGTCATATTGGTCGGTGCTTTCGTACTGGCGACTATCAACCCGGATGACCCAGACGGTTGTGAGCAGAGCAGCAGCGGGATATGCGCTCCGTAACTCAGGCGTCCAATCCGGCGAGGCGGGTGAGGAACCTACGCAGGTAGCGACCTTCGGACATTGCGTGTTTGTGAAAAGGGGAGTGTCGCGGTTAGGGATCGCCCGCTGGGACGAGACGCAGCGACGTATTGATCGAAGCCGTCTCCCTCGCGACGGCTGGGGACCATGCTGTGGTTTGCCCTCGTAGCGGTGAAGGCCCTCCGCGTGGCCAAAATGAACCCACAAACGGCGCTTGCAGTCTTGGGTAGTCCGGAGGCCTTGAGTATCGCCTTCTTCGTGCTCCTAGCAGCAATTCCCACCATTTTCTTTGCCTTCGGGTTCGTAGCCTGGTACTGGGGTTTCGGCACCCCGGAAGATCGTGGTGTCGCTAAGCGCGTCGCTGCGGTCTCCGCCTATCTAGTCGCGCTGACGTTCACAACGGCCATCGCGCCCCTGATCAACACGATCTTGGTCCTGATGTTTCCCATAACAACGATCGCGATTCACCTCCATGGCAGCCGCAGACGTGCCGCCCCGAGGATCGATCATCCGGTGGTTGTCGAGGCTCGAGCCATCATCGAGGAGGCAGAAACCCTAGATGGTTGATTCCAAGGGGTGTTACCGGTGTGGCTGCTGGGGTTTGCGGTGAAGGGTGTCCAGAATCGGCGTTGCTAACCCAATGTCGAACTTTTGGAGAACGAACGTGGACGCCGATCTGGACACCCTTGCCACTGCACTCTATGTGAAAACCGATGACATGTTGAAGGCTCATCCGGACCGGGTTCCGGCCCGTCCGAAGAACGGGATCGTGCCGAGGATCAGCGATGCCGAGCTGGTCACGTTGGCAGTGATGCAAGCCGTTCTGGGACACACTTCGGAGCGCCGTTGGCTCCGGTATGCCCGTAAGCATCTGATCGGTATGTTTCCGGATCTTCCGGGCCAATCAGGCTATAACAAGAGGCTCCGCAAACTCGGTGACACGATGTCGTGGTTGATCGGCATGCTTGGTGCAGACACCAGCATCGCCACCGATGACGTGTGGGAAGTCGACTCGACTTCAGTGGAGTGCGCCCGCTCCCGCGAGACCGTGAAACGTTCGGATTTGGCCGGGTGGGCCGAATACGGGTACTGCGCCTCCCATTCGCGGCTCTTCTGGGGTTTGCGACTGCATCTGGTCTGCACCCTGCACGACCTGCCCGTCGGGTGGGCACTGACCGGTGCCAAAGCCGACGAACGTGCCGTGCTCGAAGACATCCTCGCCAACACGCCAGGAGCCACGAACCACGCCATGGAGGGCAGGCAGATCCTGGTCGGCGACAAGAACTACTTCGGCAAAGACTTCGAGACACGCCTCGATGATGCCGGCATTGAACTGCTGCGCCCTGCCCGCAAAGGCGAGAAACCCCGGGCCGGCACACAGTTCTTCAAACCCCTACGCCAAGTGATCGAGTCCATCAACTGGACCTACAAAGGCCACCTCGACCTCGAACGACACGGCGGCCGCACCATCGCCGGCGTCTGCATCCGGATAGCCCAACGGATCCTTGCCCTCACCGCCACGATCTGGCACAACGACAACCTCGGCCTGAACATCCGACGCTCACTGACCGCCTACGACCACTGACCCCTTGGAATCAACCATCTAGCCCGCAAACCCTCGATACACGTATTCCGCGGCGTTGACGTCAGGAGTCGGGGCCGTGCGTGCTTCTCCACAGTTGATCTTCTTCGATCTGCTCGGCTAGCGGGCCCGGCGGAAGATGGTGAGCACCGGCTAGGGCTGCGAGTGTTGACTTCACCATCGTGCCGCCCTCGCGAGTCGGACCCTGCGTCATACCACCGCGAACATCTGAGTGAGACCCGCTAGTGAGACTGAGCGAACCCGGCCTTCGATCGAAGCAGCCAGGTCTCCACCAAGTCGGCAACCAGTGAGTTGACCTCATTGCCTGAGACCGATCCACCTAGGCCGAAATGATCATCGATCTCACCGTTGATGTACGCAGCGATCTCGTCCGTAGGTTCTCCGTCGCGCAGCATCCGAGTGAGAGGGCCCACCATGCACTCGTACTCATCGCTCACAGAGTCGCCGACGCCGATGAAGTCCCAATCGTTGAGCTTGGCGTTGACGAATCGCATCTGGTGACGCACCAACGACCTGTCCAGGCTCATGAGACAAGCCTAGTCGCGGGCACAGATTCTCCGCCGCCGCTAGGACTGCTTGTTTTCGCCCAGGCGGTTATGGACCCGCGTCTTTCGCTGCCTTCTCACCTACATAGGAAAATTGGCTGGCCAGTCCACAATCTCTCAAGACACCTAACCAGTTTCGACGATTACCATGCGACGAATCATCAGTCGGGCATCATTGGTGACATGAGTTCTACTGCTCCTCGGGTCGTTCAAGGGGAGTATGCGGAGGATCGGCTCGATCGGCGCATGCTTGTGAGTAACCTGACGTCTGGAGCACTTTGGCTCATCCTTCTGGCGGTTTCGGGCGGCAGATGGTTGCTAGTGATGGGCGCGGTGTACGTAGCCACCTGGAGCTTGTTCTTCGCTGCCGTCTACGCGCGAGAGCCGATCAGTCCGAGGCGTAGAGCACTGGCTTGGGGCTTGCCTTGGATAGTCGCCGTCTTACTGTGGACTGGGTTGGCCGCTGGCATCGGTGGCGATGATTCGGGGTCAGACTTCTTGCCGAGTCTGGGGTTCGGGCTGCTGATCGCCACGCCTTGCTTCGCCGGATGGCAGATGGTGGCCTTCGTTGTACGGCGCTTCTGGGCTCCGAGTTCTGCCTGAGGCCCGTCCTGCGCCGGTAAGCCCGCAAACTCCTAATACACCCGGTGCGATGCCGCGCTGCGCAGTTTGTCGGTCCAGGACGGCCTGCGAATGGTTTGATTGGGAAGTGGATTCTTCTCTTAGGCAGTACTTTGAATCCCGAGCAGAGTCATTGGCTGACTGTGCATCCCTTGTAGTAACGCCGGGACGGGAAGTCTGCGTCTTGCGCATTACCCCTCACCGCAGCGATTCGCTGGGCATATATCTTCTGGACTTCGGAAATAAACAGTTTCAACTTGGATTCGATCATGAACACGACGTTCCATTCGAGGACGCGTCGGCGGCGGACGACCTTGATTCTTACCTAGAACCGGCTGTTGAAGGTTGGGTTCGAATGTTGGTTGGGCCACGGCATGCAGTCATTCAAGTTCGCGAGGGAGAAGTCTTCGCGTCCTTCGGCGCTCACTACAGCGTGGGTGCCTCCTACCCGATTCCCGGTTGGCGTCGTCGGGCCAACGTTGTAGATTTCGCCCCGTACCGAACCTAGGTTTGAGGAGCGGAGTCGGCAAGCCCGCAAACTCCCAATACACCTACTCGGTCGGGATCGACTCGAGGTCAGGTCGCGCGTCGCCAAATCGTTCGAGCGCCGCGACATATCGGCCACCGATGGCAACGCGAGTGACGTCCTTGAAACGCCAGCTGGACGTATCGGTTGTCCAAATACCCTCTCGGTTAATCAACTGCATCTGGAACTTCTTGCTGCGGCAACGAGCACTGAGGCCAATCAGCAGGGCATGCTCGTCGGTCTTTTCAACGTAGACGCTGACCAAAGACGAATACTCAGCTGCGTGTTCGAGGACATCCCTCGTCCTGGCGGATTTCGGGAGGTCGAAGTCGACACGTGGGTGGCCAAGGGTGCTGAGGGCTCGCTCGAGATAGCCGTTGTCACGCTCATCCTCGACATCGGTGATGTCCTTCAGGCGCAGGAGTTCGTACCCGTCGAAGTAGACCGAGCCCATCAGCCTTTGGACGACAACCCATTCTTTGCCAACGCTGGTCACGAACCCGAGAACGTCATCGGCCCACCATTTGTGATCGCGCCTTACTCGAACGGGGTATCGGTCGCTCGCGGCGCTGACCAAGTCTTCCGTCGAAACGTCGCGCGAGTTAGGCATGGGAAGAGTATGGCGGAGGGCTAACAGATGACGGCAAGCCCGCCTGTGTTCACCCAGCACCTCAGACCTGAGTCATTTCACCGCGAATGACAAGTTTTGAACAGTCTCGATTGATTGATGACCCCAAGCCAAAACGTTGTACCGCGCCCTTCGGCATCCAGGTCAGGGCGCGAGTTGGCCGATTGTTCGCGTGACGGCCCGACTCCAGCCAACTTGGCTGCCTAACGTCTCTCTGGTCGGGGAGGACATAGCTATGACATGTACCGTGGCGGCTCGGGCGCGCGACAACAGCAAGAAATTCGGGCACGTGGTCGCGCTCGGAGCCGGGGACCT
>JACMOZ010000385.1 GCA_014377785.1 Aeromicrobium sp. | reverse complement strand
GATGGAGCCCAGTGCAGCAGCCTGCTCGATCCAGATGCCGGGTCTGTGCCCTACGCAAAGAGCCGGCCAAATTCCTACCAGGGGGGCAGCCCAATCAACCCGAAGTGCGATTACTGGGAAAACCGAATCGTGGTGCCACTCGATTTCGTGAAGACTGGCACCGGGTGTGTCGTCGGCAGTTCCGAGGTCAAGGTCATCGGCTCGCAGCTCATGGTTGGCGCGATGAGCTCGTGGCAGCCTGACCTGTGCCGCTCGCTCAACACCACCTACAGCTTTTCGACGAACTCCGACGCGGTGGCTCGCGCGCAAATCCTGGACGGATTGGCTCCCGTTGGTTTCAGTGGACTCCCGCTGAGCGCGGGAGGTTTGGACAACGATCAGGATCGTCAGACACTGGCGAAGACAAAGCTCATCTACGCACCGGCGGCGATCTCAGGAGTCGTGATCGCCTTCAATGCCGAGTTCGGTAACGGTAGGCAAGAACATATGGTGTTGTCGCCCCGTTTGATGGCGAAACTTCTCACTCAGTCCTACCCGTTCACGGTACCGACCAGCAGTTCCGATCCGGCCAAAAACATCGCACATCTGCCCGCACAGAATCAGAAAACGACCTTTCTCTACCTTGACCCGGAATTTAAGGCGCTCAACCCGACGAATTACCTCCAATTCATCCGCACGCCGTCTCTCGTGCTCCCCGGCCCGTCGGGGGCGGACGCTCTTCGCCAGGTGTGGCGATGGATTCAGGCTGACGCCGATGCAGTCGCTTTTCTTGACGGAAAGCCCGCCCCCGGGGGCATGACGGTCAATCCGTACTACCTTCCGCTGGGCAATCCCGCCGCCAAGGTCCCAACGTTCGACGATAAAGGCGAGTTCATCGTGGATGCCTCCGGCAATCATGTGCTCCGGGATGTGGGCCTCACCAGTATCGACGGGACCCCACAAAGTTTGTCGACCGCTCTGTTGGATGTGCTCCCCAAAGATGACGAGAGCAAGGTTCCGTTGAAGCTCTCCGGGGAGCGTTCGCGCTTCGACTCGCTGCAGTTCGCGCCTTACACCGACACTCTTCTGAGCGGGGCACGGCAGGCCTTCCGCGCCAACACCAATTCCAGGACCTCCTGGGATCCGTCGAAGATCAATTCGGCTGGCGAGATCGGGGATTGGGTCGGTAGCGGTGCTCAATCACCGGGGCAGAAATTCATCATCACCATCACGGACAGTCCGTCGGCGATTCGCTACGGTCTGAGCACGGCAACCCTGCAGTTGCCCAACTCGACAGAGCAGGTTGACCCGTCCACCGATCGTTTCGCCGCATCGATGACCGCCCTCGAGTCAACCGCGCTTGACTCTGTCAAGCAGGTCGATCCGAGCAAGGTCACTGGAGATGGATACCCGCTCACGTTGGTGACCTACGCGATGGCGAACCTCACGAAGAGCACGCCGAACAGCCGATTGAGCGTGGCTTCCCTGCTCAGCCAGGTGACCACGTCTGGCCAGGTCTCGGGTTCGGCGCTGGGGCAGCTCCCCGCAGGATATCTTCCCCTGACACGCACCCTTCTCGACCAGGCAGAACGGGCCATCAGCACGATCAAGAACTACGTTCCCGCCGTAACAACACCATCCGCCACTGCCCTCCAATCGAGCAATGGAATCGCTCAGGACGACTATGAAGCCAGCCGCCCGCTCAACGTAGACAGCCAAAAGGCGGCAGTTCAAGCGGCGGGCACCCAGTCGGTGACGCACGGGGTAGACAAAGCGAATGATGCCCGCACAGCGGCATCAAGCGTCTCTCCAATTCCGAGCAACGCTCTGGCGATGGCGCTGGTGTTCGGGCTGCTCGGACTCTTGATTGCACCCCTCCTGTTTCGCGGGAGGCGTGCGATCTGACACAGATTTTTTTCGGGATACTCACAGCTCCGTTCCGAGAAATAAGTCAGTTCCGAAAGCTGGGGCGACAACCAGGTCCAGTCGGGCCGAAAACAGGGGCAATCAAAATAAAGGTTGGAAAATGCATAAGAACACCAAACTGCGCCTCGGTGCGGTTGCGTCGCTCGCAGTTGCGGCGATAGCGTTTGGCGCCTTGCCTGCTCAGGCGGACCCGACGACCCCTCCGTTTCCAACCCTGGCTGGAGTCGGATCTGACACCACGCAAGACGTCGTCGGCGGACTGACCACCCTCGCCCCGACCGTGGTGGGCTCGTGGAACGCGGTCGGCAGCGACCCGACTATCACCACTATCACCACGAAGAACGGTGGCCTTGCCTTCAAGCGTCCGAACGGTTCGGGAGACGGTGTCTACGCCCTGAGCATGTCCGCCGGAGCCGGAACCGGAATATATAACAATGTCAACATCCTCGGACAGCTGGACTACGCGCGCAGTTCCTCCCCCCCGGTGGGTTCAAACAGCGACCTGACCTACATTCCGTTCGCCACCGACGCGGTCAGCTATGCGTTCAATGGTGCGAGCGCGTTCCCGACCGACGTGCCGCTCGGCGACACGACCAGTGATGGGACTGTTGCCTTCACGCTGCGCAATATCTACAACTGCCGAGTCACGAGCTTCTCGGACGCTGGTGGGAATGACGTCACAATCGCTCCGCTGCTCCCGCAGGCGGGATCAGGCACGCGCAGCTACTGGGAAAAGCAAACCGGTCTCGATGACACTAAGCTGCCCACGTGCGTCACCGACCGCAATGGCTCGGTTGAAGAGCACAACGGCACCGCGCTGACCGGCACCGGCGACATCATGCCCTACTCGATCGCGCAATACATCGCCCAGGGTCGCCACTCGGCAATCATCACCTCCACGGTGGTCGAGCGTCGCGGAAATGCCGTTCTCGGCAAGGTCGGATCGGTGAGTCCTTTCCTGATGAGCGGCACGACCCTCACGCTCAACCCGTCATTCCCAATCAAGCGCCCCGTCTACAACGTGGTTCAGACCTCTCGTCTTGCCGAGCCGGCGATTGCTAGCACCTTCGTGGGCTCGATGTCAACCGTGTGTAGCGCCGCCGGTCAGACGATCATCAAGTCGTACGGCTTCGCCGTTGCGAGCAACTGTGGCGTCACGTCCATCGTCGGTAGTTACCGCCTCGCCAAGTAACTCTCCTCTCAGTCGATTCAAGCCAAGTCACAAGAAAAGGAAGAACAATGAAGACCCCCCAAAAAATCGCAGCGGCCGTCGTGGTCGGAGCGGTCATGCTCGGAAGTCTCGGGTTTGCGCAGGCTGCGCAGGCAGCCGTAGTCTCGGGCACCATCACGTTGACGCCGTCCTCTGGATCCATCGCCGACGATCCGTTTCTGTCAAAGCTCGCAGTGGACCAGGCGTGCCCGGTTGGATACCAAACCGCCAGCATTACCTCGGTGGTGCAGGGATCTAAAGACTTCAACATCTCCAACATGCGTACTCCCACTGCATCGAACCCAGCAGGTGTGTCTGGGCCTGTCTATGGGGAGTGGGGCTTCGGCACCAAGTCGATATCAATGGACCGTCTCGGTGCGTCTACGAACCTCTATGTCAGCAACCAGCCGCTCGCCGCGGCTGGCTTGACCGATGGTAATTTTGAGCTTCGGGTTTATTGCCTCACGACGTCGACGGGGGTGAACGCTGCCAAGTCGAGCTCCCCTTATTACTCCATTGCTCTCAACCAGTCCAATGGAAGCTGGTCTCTTGCGCCCGTCGTTGCGCAGCCGATCGCAACCAGCACCTCCCTCACGGCTAGCGCTACGGGCACCTCGGTGGCCCTCAGCGCAACGGTCAAGAAGTCGAGCGATTCCTCGACGGCAACCGCCGCCGCCGGAACCGTCTCGTTCTTCGAGGGGGCAACTCAGGTCGGCACGATCCAGACCGTGGCCGCTGGCCTCGCGTCCGTCTCGCTGACCGGCGTCGCCAACGGTGCGCACGCCTACACCGCAACGTTCACCCCGTCCGACACGGTCTACTTGACGTCTCTCTCGGCTGCGGCTTCGGTCAGTGTCGGTGCGCTCCTCGCAGGGCTGCTCACCGCTGCCGTTCCCGTGGGTGTCACGTTTGACATTGCGGCGGGTACGAATGGTGGCGTGTTGCAGTTGACAAGTCACGACTCGATCGTTGCGCTGGGTACGGCGACGGTCAGCGGCACCACGTTCAACGCGTCGGGCACGCTGAACGCGGTTGTGGATGACTCGCGCATGGCCGGTTCGCCGGACTGGAACCTCACCGGTGTGATGGCGGACTTCATGGCCCCGGCTGTGGGAACCGCTCCGGCCAGGACGCTCAGTGCCAAGTACCTCGGATGGAACCCCACGGTTACTCCCGGCAGCGTCGGTAGCGCTGGTGCGGTTGTTCTTCCGGCCCCCGGTTCGGTCGCCGGCCTGAAGACCTCTAGCCAGCTGTCCTACGGTTCGACGTCGGCTGCTGACCCGCAGGTGACCACCACCACGGTGTCGGCACTGCTGCAGTTGAAGGCTCCGAAGAACACCGCCGCGGGTAACTACGCCGGCGT
>JACMOZ010000384.1 GCA_014377785.1 Aeromicrobium sp. | reverse complement strand
TTCGTTCTTCCGGGCGACGGCAACAACGTCACGACGGAACTCCAAGGGAAAAGCTTTAGGCACGATGAACATCCTTCCGTGAGAACCGAAATCCTCACAAGTCAGGAGTCAAGCAAACCGACAGCAGTCCCCTGCACCTTCCCTTGCTGGAAGGGGGTTCTCGGTGATAACGGTGAGCGCTTCCGTGAGATCAAATGTTTCAACCTGGCTGGTGTCGACCTCTTGCGCTACTTTCGGTAACTGTGTGGCGGCGGCCTCGATGCACTGTGCTTGCGCTTGATCGAACTCGGTCTGAGAGCCGCCGGCGAGGGTGAGCAGTAGCCCAGCGCAAAGGCCAAGAGCGGTCAGCTGACGTTTCATATTGATGTCCGTGTTGGTCATCCGTCTTCCTTCCTCGTATGTTGCTCAGTCCTTTATCCCCGTTGGTTATGGCGTCTTTCCCGACTGAACGGTGTCTACCCACCGCACGACTCCGTTCGCTGACTGGGCCGCACGCACAGCTGTAGATGCCACGTCCAGAGCCGCAGCCGCTCGCCTCAACTCGTCGGCCGCAGTGACCGTTCCGGTGCCACCCTCTCCTCTCTCGTCCTCCCCGAAGTGATGCGTCCCATCAAAGGCGCGTTCTTGCCTCGCGGCGATCTGGCGGCACCCCTGCTCGATGCTTTCGATCGTTGTTGCCAGCTCTGCTAGCAGCGCGTAGGAGTCGGATGGAGGCGGGATATCCCTGGTTGAGTGCGCGAGGGTCTTCGCTAGCGCTTCAAGTTCTCTCGCGACCTCAACTTGTTTGTGTTCTTCATTAATCGGCACAACATCTCCGTTCTTCATGCGGGAAGTCTCCTAGGCGACCAGGGGCTAGGTCTGCTCCCAGGGCTCGCCGTAGCTGTTGGTGAGTGTCCCAGCTACTGGCGACACCGGGAAAGGGGCCCGCCGGCGGCGGGCCCCCGGAGTGGTCACTCACCGCCGTCGTAGTCACGATTAAAGTCGGGGCAGATGTTCTCGGCGTTGATGACGCGTCTGTAGCGCTTGTTGTCCTTATCGCCCCAGCTCGAGGTGCGCTCGCGGCCGACGACGATCACGACGTCGCCCTTGTGGAGGGTGGCTGTAGCGTTCTCGCCGAGCTCGATGTACCGTGTTAATCTCGTGGCCTTCGCTTAACGGCTTGGCACGAGCGCTGGCACCGAAGCCGGCGCCCTGCGAGGCTGACTGGGCAGTGTTGCCCGGTCCTGATCAGGAGTGTTCATGACTACCCTCTTTCATAAGTCAGTCCTGTTGTCCCTGTCTCTTGCCGTTATCAGCGTCGGCTTGTCCACCAGTCCGGCACTTGCGAAGGACACAGCACCCGCTCCAGCCGCTGCCGCTTCTTTCGGTGCCACGACCCCGATCCCCGCTGTCGTGGGACCCCTTAAGTCCACCGCTGAGTCCTATCCATTCGGAGCTGCCGATCATCAGGAAGTACCTCAGGATCTGGCGAAGCTCGGCTACATGGAAGAGGAGTACTTGGTCAGCGGCACGTCCAACGTCTATACCTGGCCTGCGGCGGGCCCAGCCCAGATCCGGACCGCCGATGCTCCCTACACCACCCGCGTGCTCGTCCGAAAGCCCGCCAAGGACCAGAAGTTCAGCGGCAACGTCGTCGTCGAAATGCTCAACCCGAGCAACCTGTTCGACCTCAACATCGGCTGGGCCATGACGCAGGAGCAGGTTGTAGCGAATGGCGATGCCTGGGTAGGCATCACCGCGAAGCCCATCGCGGTGCAGGCACTGCAGAACTTTGACCCCGAGCGATATGCATCCCTGTCCTTCGAGAATCCACTGCCCTTGACCGACTCCAGAAATTGCGCCACTGTCGCCTCGGATTCATCGAGGACTACCGAGAACGGCCTCATCTGGGACATCTACTCGCAGGTCGGCGCCTGGCTGAAGAGCGACGCCGCCGATAATCCGCTCCGCTACGGCTCTCCAACAACACGTGTCGAGCACGCATACGGCTTCGGGTATTCCCAGACAGGGGGCTTCCTCGTCAACTACATCAACGGTGTGCATCCGCTCGTAGTTAAGGCCGACGGCGCCCCAATTTATGACGCATATATCGTTGCCGTCGCCGGCGGCGCCTTTGCTGGCGCCTACCCCATGAACCAGTGCGAACCAGCTCCACCTGCCACCGACACCCGTCGCCAGTTCACGGACGTCGGCGTCCCCATCATGCGGATGATGTCTCAGTCCGACTACCTCCGAGGTATCGGTTCCCGCCGGGCGGACAGCGACGCCTCTGGCGATCAGTACCGCCACTATGAGATGGCCGGAGCCGGCCACGCGACACCTGACGAGCTGATCTTTTCCGCATCGTCAGAGGACATCATCGCGGCGGGCCGCGCCGTTCCACCCGCGTCCTGCAACGAAGGGCCGCGCAGCAGGTTCCCGAGTTCCATCTTCTTCAACGCAGCGCTCCGAAACCTCGACCTCTGGGTGCGCGACGGCATAGCCCCGCCACGCGCCGAGCCAATCCTCGTGCGCGACGGAGCGCCAGTGCTCGATCAGTTCGGCAACGTCCAGGGCGGACTGCGCTCCCCCTTCCTCGACGCGCCCACCAGCACCTGGTACGGCACGGCAACCGGGGCATCGTTCTGCTTCATCGCGGGGTATGAAAAGCCGCTGCCGCAGAACACAATAGATGGCCTGTACAAGAACCGCGGCTCATACGTGAAGGCTGTGAAGAATAGCGCCCAGACGCTCGAGCGCCAGGGCTTTTTGACGGATTACGACGCTCGTGACTTGCAGCAAGACGCGGCGAGAAGCGACATTTCTTAGTCGCGCTGCTCAAAACCGTTGGCTGATGTGTGATCGGTCGCAGTGGGTTCTGAACGCGAGGAGGACCTCCAGTCGAGTGTGGAACTGTCTAAGTTCCGTCTTCGACTAGGAGGTCCTCGCGTCCCATGCCAATGCGGCTCTTGCACCGATTCAACGTCTGCGGATCGGCAGACTGATCGTCGACAAGGGGTGACCGGTCATGCACGCGGCGATGTTCCTTCATGTGTCATAGCCGACCGCGAAGAGGCGGCTGAACTGTACACAGCCATGTGCGCGGCAGGCATGCAGGACCGATCTTTGCGCCCGCACCACAGGCTGACTAGAACCCCTCGCCATAGGCGGCGACGTTGTACCACTGGGTAGGCATCTGCTCGCCGGTGTCCTGATCGAACTGGTCGACGGCGATATCGAGCTGGGCGTACTGCTTGTCGTTCTTATCGGTCTTCACGATCGGCTTCTGCTTCAGCCGGCCCAACACGGTCAGCTGTCGACTGTCGCTGTTCTCAGACATGATGTCTTCGTATTTTCCGGCCCACACGGTGCGGGTCCACTGCCTTCTGATGAGCCGACCAGCGCAACGGCAGTGCTGCTTTGCGCACGCGCGGGATCTTCGCCTGAAGGCAATCCCGCCAGATCGGCGCGATTGCCCACATCGACGGAATGAACGCATCCGATTGGCCTTGCCCCTAGTTGGTGGACACGGGGTTAAGCGGCGAAAAGGACTTCCGCCGGGTGTGATGAGTATTGCAGTTCGAACTCGACAGGGCTGACCTGGCTGAGGGCGGAGTGCCGGCGGCGCCTGTTGTAGCGGTCTTCAATCCACGCCCCAACCTCGCGGGCTGCCCGTGCTTTTGTGGGCCAGACACGGCGGTAGTAGACCTCGGTTTTCAGGGTGGGGGAGAAGCTCTCGGCGAGGGCGTTATCCCAGCAAATGCCGGTGTGTCCCATCGATCTGGTGATGCCATTCGCCTCAGCGAACGTGGTGATTTGGGCAGATGCGTATTGGGTCCCGCGGTCCGAGTGGAAGATGACAGATGCCGGCTTTTCGCTGCGCAACGCGAGCGCCATCTGCAGTGCGTCCTGAATCAGATCGGTGCGCATGTGGTCGGCGATCGCCCACCCGATGACGCGGCGACTGTGGGCGTCGATGACCGTGGCCAGGTAGACCCAGCTTTCCCACGTCCGCAGATAAGTGATGTCACCGACCCACACCTGGTTGAGCGCCCCGGTGTCCCACTGGCGATTCACGGCGTCGACCGGGTAGGCGTCAGCGTGATCGATGGTCGTGGTCGTCTTCCATTTCTTTGGGCTGATGCCCGCCAATCCCAGGCGTGCCATGGTCACGGCGACGGTTTTACGGGAGATGATTTCCCCGTCCGCACGCAGATCGGCCAGGATCCTGGGGGCGCCGTAGACCTCGTCGGAATCGCCGTGGAAGAAGGCGACTTTCTGCTCGATGTGCACCCGGCGTAGCGACGCAGGCGAGGCCGCTCGGCCGTTCCAGGCGTAGTAGCCCGAGCGGGAGACCTCGAGGAGGCGGACCATGCGGGTGATGGTGAAGTTGGTCTTCTCCGCCAGCATCAGTTCGAACGCAAGACGTTCGTATCCGATGCTTCCTGGGCGAAGAAGATGGACGCTTTTTTCAAGAACGCCCTGTCCATCTTCAGATCCGAGTTTTCTTTCCGTAGCCGCAGCAGCTCGGCCCTTTCGGGCTCCGTCACCTCGGTCTGCCCGGTCTCGTTGCGGGCCTTGAAGGCCATCACCCACCGGCCCAACGTGGCCTCGTTGATACCGAGCTCGCGGGCGACGGTGGCGACCGCTCTGCCGGTGGTAACGACCAGCTTCACGGCCTCGTCTTTGTACTCAGGGGTGAAATCCCGACGTGATCTTGCCATAGCGAACATTCTCTCTTGTGAGGTGTCCACACAACGGGGTCAGGACCAAACGGACACTGCTGCCGGATGCGTCGGCGGATGCGGTGGTGTCGAGTTTGGTGCTGTGCAGCGTCGCGGATCAGGGGGTCGTGCTGGCGGAGGCATTGCGGGTGCTGCGTCCGGGTGGGATATTCGCGTTTTACGAGCACGTGCGCGCCGGCGGTCGGCTGTTGGGTCGTGTGGAGGATTTGCTGACGCCGGTGTGGGGCGTGGTAGCGGGCGGCTGCCATCCGAACAGGGACACGGTTGCATCGATCACGACTGCTGGTTTCGAGGTGGAGTCAGTGCGGCGGTTCGGGTTCTCGGTGCTGCCCGGGGTGCCGGATGTCGCGCACGTGATCGGGCGGGCGCGAAAGAGTTAGCGGGGCGCCGGACGCATCCGACGCGGGCAAAGGGCTTCGTGGTGATGGGTCCGCTGTTGCTGTCCACTGCAGCACGCCGGCCGCATCGTGCCCACCCTCGACGGGTCAAACAATCGGAAGCGTCCAACGAAAGATGGTGTCGGCCGATCGTTGCGCGGCCTGGCTCCATCCGGAAGATGTGAGCGACTACGGCCGCCGGTTGTAAGAAAGTCCCAGACCAGACAACGACGCGCAGACGACGGGGAGTTCCGTTTAACTGACAGTGCTCGGTTGCGCCTGATTGGGATGTGCGAGTTGGCGCCGGTGCTGTGGCCGCCAGGTGGAGACGAGGGCGAATGCGAGGAGAAGTTCTGCGAGGTCTCCTCCGTAGTACATGAGTTCTCCGGCCTGCCGGAACTCGGAAGCGGACGCGGGGACCTGGACGAACAGTCCGGCGTAGAGGAGTTGGGAGATGATTGCGTGGCCGGCGATCGCGACGCCCAATATCACCAGCCGGGCGGGCGCGGACGGTCGCCGGGGCGCGGGATCCGGGCCCGAGATGACCCAGGCGAACAGGTAGCCGGCCGCGAGGAAGTGCAGGTGCACGAGGTGGTGAAGGACAGGGGCGTTAGATGCGGCGCTGAAGAGAGGGGAGAAGTACAGCACGGCCAGACCGCCGAGATTGAGGGCCAATGCGGTGACGGGGTGGGCGATGAGGTGCATGGGCCGGGCTCGGAGAATGCGTCCCATGAGCTTGCCTTGACTTCGGGGTACGGACCGGAGCAGAAGGGTTATGGGTGCGCCAAGGACCAGCCCGATGGGCGCGTACATCCCGATGAGCAGGTGCTGGTACATGTGAGTGGGTAG
>JACMOZ010000383.1 GCA_014377785.1 Aeromicrobium sp. | reverse complement strand
GGTGTTCGCAGTTAGCGAGGATCGCGAACAGGTCGCTGTCGAAGTCGTCGATGAGGAGCAGGTCGATGTGGGAGAGGTCGTTTAACAGTTTCTGGAGGGCGATGCCGTCGCCGCGGGCGATGACGAGCCGGCGGGCGAGATCGTTCATCCGGAACTAGGAAGCCGAGTGTTCACTCTGGCAGGCGCCGATGCCCAACGCCGAGGCGAGGTGGGCTTTCCGGCCTCCGTTGGGCGAGATGGTGAGTAGGTTCGTGGCGTCGGTCCGCCAGTCGTGGTCGGAAGGCGACGAGGAGCGACTCGCAACCATCAACCAATGAGGGCAGCCGGCGCGGACGCGTGTCAGCCTCGCGGCCGTTGAGACGTACGAGCTCTCTCCAAAACTAGCCGTCGCCGTGGTGCCACTTCAGGCTGCCACCACCAAACGTGATGACGGCGTCGGGACTAAGTTCGAGCGGATCCACAGGAATATCGTCAGGGTACGACCAAACATGCAGTAACGGATCAAACCCTCGATACGTCAGAATGTGTGGGCGGTGAACGCGACGAATTCAAGGCAAGTTCAGATCGTCGTCACGTTACGTCAGATGGGGACAGACAACGCGGCAGATCCGTGGCCGCACGAGCCACCGGCTGGGCCTGCCGGCGCTGATCACTTGGGAACCACTCATGGACGCTCGACCACTCGTAGTGACGCAGTGGCGGCAATGAACTCGGCCAGTGCTCCCACGAGCGCCTTGAGCCTGTGTAGGGCTGGATCCATAACGATCGTTGTCTCGGGAATGACGCCGATGATCGAGGCGCCCTGCTCGTCCTTATTCTGACTTCACCGGACTGGCTGTCAGCTTGCTTAGTGTGTCAATGGTGGCTGAGGTGGGCATTGTCTTTCCAGATGCCATCGCCGGGCATGTTGAGCCGGGCAGTCATCGGCACTCGCCATGAAGGGGTGTCAGTGGGTTCACCCCAATAGTCGGTGACTCGCACGGCTTCCCCGTTCTCGAGTTCGCCGATGGTCACGTTGCGGTATAGGCGTCCGTCGCCGTAGTCGCACGTCCACTCCACCACCACTAGATCTGCGAGGTGCAGGCGTCTTCCTATCTCCAAAGTGAGTTCGGGGAAGTTGCCTTCGACGCTGCCGACGAGTTTGCGGGAACGTACGATCTCCCCCATTTGTGGCCATTGGCGCACAACATTTTCGGCCAAGGGAACACCGAGAATATAGGCCAGACGAGTTTCGCCATTCGATTCTTGTTGTTTACTACTCATTAACTCTTTTTCTTGCTCTGTCCAACGGTGAGGCGAGTTCGCTCAGTTCGCTTCGCGAATGAAGGAATCATTCGAAGGCTTCGCGTACGCAAACACGTCGTTCGAGCCGGCAGTCGGTGATGAGGTCGACGAGCCGGTAATGGTGCCGCGCTGGCTGACCTTGTCGGGGCCCTGCGCGACAATCTGCCCGGAGTCGATGCATTCGGTTGCGCTGGAGCAATTTAGCCCAGCTTCTGCCCGACATCTTCCCGGACGGAATCACTTGCCTAACGTTGGATTTCAATCCACGTTCATCACCTTAGCCACCGCGTGCACGAAACGGCACTCTAAGTTTCGTGAGGAATCGACGGTGCTGAGGACGCCAAACTGCGTGAGATCCCCTGCAGTGAACGGTCCTAGGCGCCGTCGGCCGTGGCTGTGAGCGAGCGCCAGAGCAGTGCGGATGCGTAGGTGCGAAATGGTCGCCATTGGAGGCCTATCTGTTGTGCCCCGGGGATGCTCGGGACCTCCGATGTCCCGCGGAGACGCTGGATGGCGTTTCGCAGTCCGACATCACCCGCGGGGAAGATGTCTGGGCGGTGTAGCTGGTGGATGAGGAACATTTCCGCCGTCCAGATTCCGATTCCTTTCACCCGGACAAGTGCCTGCACTGCGTCGATGTCTGAGAGGTCGTCCATTTTCTCGATGTTCAGCGCGCCCGATTCGACGTGCTCGGCAAGATTGATTAGATACCCTGCCTTGGATCGGGAGGTGCCGTGCGCCTTGATCGAGTCCTGGCCGAGGGCGAGCACGCTCTTCGCTGTTGGGGTGTCGCCGGTCGCGTTTGTAAGGCGGTCGTAGAGGACAAAGGCCACTTTGGTGGAGATTTGCTGTCCGAGGATGTGAAGGCTCATGGCTGCGAAGTTGCTGCCGCTGGTGCGTCCGCCGTCGTGGAACTCGAAAGGGTCGGGCGTGCCATACCGTTCGACCAGGCGACCGAGGGCGGGGTCCGCGTTCGTGAGCCCGGAATATGCCTGCTGCAGGTTCATGTGGCTACCAGAGTGGGAAGTCGACGCCGAGTTCGGATTGCGGACGGGATCCGAAGATGCGGCGCTCGGCTTCGCTGATGCGGAGGTCGTTGATGGATGCCTCGCGACGGTTCATGAGCCCGCTCGAGGTGAACTCCCACAATTCGTTGCCGTAGCTGCGCCACCACTGTCCGTGATCGTCGTGCCATTCGTACTGGAACCGCACGGCCATCCGGTTCTGGCGGAAGCCCCACAGGCCCTTGCGGAGCGCATAGTCGTGCTCGCGTTGCCATTTCGCGGTGAGGAACTCGATGATTGCCGGGCGACCGACGACGTGTACGTCGCGGTTGCGCCACACCGAGTCGGGTGTGTAGGCGAGGGCGACCTTCTCGGGGTCGCGGCTGTTCCAGCCGTCCTCGGCTGCCTGCACCTTCTGCAGAGCCGTCGGCAGGTCGAATGGCGGGAACGGCGGGCGGGATTCGGTCATCGAAGGGTGTCCTTTTCAGTGGGTCAGCGCGGGGTTGCGCGGATAGGGGTTGTGAGTGGTCTCTCGCGCCGGGAGCAGGGAACCGGCGACGAGGCGATGCAGGGTGAACCGTGCAATGCGGCCGGTATGTCCGTCGTCTCCCGGCCGGCCCGGTTCGCCCCAGTGGATCTCGGTGGTGCCGGACAGGTGAAGAGTACGCCCGCTGGCGAAATCGAAGAACAGCAGAGCCGCCTCGGGGTTGACGGCCAGGTTGCCGAAGCTGTTGAAGAGGTTGTTGCCTGTGTAGTCGGGCCACCACAGCCCGTGATCATCCACGCGGACCACCCCGGGCGGGCCGCCACGGTGGGACGCGTCGGCTCCCCTCCCGGGGTTCACGGTGCCGAGGAAGAACGTATCGGAGGCCCGGATCAACTCGCGATCGTCCGGTTCGAGTGTGCTGCCGAGTCGGACAGGGTCGCGTCCCTCTGGGTGCGGGTGGCCCGGTGCGAGAGTGCGTTGCTGGATGTACTTCGGGCAGTTGCCATAGGCCTGCTCGACCTCGACGAGAAGGCCAGCCCCACTCAGGGTCAGGGTGCCGTTGATACGAACGCGACGCCGCGTGGCGAAGTCGACTGCGGTCATCCCGATCTTCTGGCCCGCGGCCAACCCGTGGAGAGGGTCGCCCGCGGGCAACATCGCGCGCACAGCGATTGCCGTGTCGGACAGCACCTCAAGAAACCCGGGAGGGCCTACCAGCGGGGATGTCCAGAGGCGTCCGCTGGCATCCCTCCCGGAGATGACGAGAAACGTTCTGTCACCGAGGAATCCGGCCATTCCGCCGGTCAGCGCGATGGGCTCGAGCATCCGGGACAGCCGGGTCGCGTCTCCCGCGACCCCGGCCGCGCGCTGCACCGCGAGTTCGCCGGCGTGGAAGCCCACGTCAGCGAACTGCTGCGCCCCAGTCATCTTCATCGTCATCGTCTCCTAGTGAATTGGGTGGGGGCTTACAGCCCGACGACGGGCCAGTCGTTCTCCACGTTGGCGAGCACGTTGAAGTAGTTGGTCAGGATGTTCAGCGCGAGGTTGGCGACCAGTTCGCCGATCTCCGCGTCGGTCACGCCCGCGGCACGGGCCGCGCCGATCGCGTCATCGTCCACGTCGCCCGCGTTCTCGGCGATCGCCTGGGAGAGCTTCAGCAGCGCGCCCACGTGGGGGTCGCTCGACTCGGAGCGGCGCGCAGCATCCAGCCCGGCGGCGTCCACCTTGGCGATGTTGCCGCCGATGTAGCTATGCGCAGACAGGCAGTACTCGCAGCCGTTCAACTGCGCGGTAGAGATGGCGAGGCGCTCACGAACCGCCGCAGGAATGCTGCCGGATCCGACCGCGGCGGAAAGGGCCAGGTAGCCCTTCAGCAACGCTGGGCTGTTCGCCATGACCTTCGTCATGTTCGGAACGAGCCCCAGCCCCTTCTGCACCTGGTCGAGCAGGTCCTTGGCGACACCCGTGGCGTTCTCGGGCTGGATGGGAACGATCGTGGCGATAGCAGTAGTCATGGGTCTCTGTCTCCTTGGTATCTAATGCATGAACTGAAGTTCATCCGTTACAAGTTGTACCACGGGTCTTCTAACGGATGCAACCCTAAACTTCCGTGATAAGGTAATGGCATGGAAACCGAAGGACAGGAACCCCGCTGGGTGCTCCCCGAAGAGCCGACCCCGGTGCGGCTGATGGCCACGATCTGGGCCGACACGGGTGGCCTGCACGACGACTTCGCAAGCCCGGCAGACCTTGACGCCTGGCTGGATGCCGTGGGAGTCGACCGTGAGGGGGTTGGGGCGACGCAGCAGGAGTTTGAGAGTGCGCGGAGGCTCCGAGATTCGGTGCGCCGACTGGCAGCCCACGTCACGAGCGACGAGCGCCCAGCCGCCGCCTCCGCGGTGACAAGCGTGCAGGATGCGACCAGCGCCGTTAACGAGGCGGCCGACGGGCGTACGACCCCGCGACTCCGCCTGAATGAGGGCCACCTCGAACTCGCCGCCGGCTCCGCCGGCTCTGCGGTGATTGGCGGTCTGGGCGAAGTCGCCTCCGACGCCCAGCACCTGCTGGTTGAGAACGGCTCGCAGCTGCGAGCTTGTTACGCGCCGGGGTGCGTGCTCTACTTCGTGAAGACGCACCCCCGGCGCGAATGGTGCTCGGTTGCCTGCGGCAACCGCGCCCGCGCGGCCCGGCACTACCAATCAGTGAGGTCCGCGCGCGGCTCACAAGAACACACAGACCACTGAAGCACCCGATCGTCGGAGTTGCAGGCCCCCTTTGTCGGTCGAACGCCCTTCCATGTCGGTTGCCTGATCAGCTCGCTATCGCTCCGAGACGACTGGTGAGCTGATAGACGAGGGCGCGATTCTTGATCTGACTGACATTTCCCGAAATGTAGAGATCAGCCGAGGGAGCGCGAAAGAGCACGGTTCCTGAAGACCCGGAGTGGCCGATATACGTTCGCGGGCCCTTACCAGGGGACAACAGCCTGGGTGTGCCGTATCGCATCATCCCCAAGCCGTAGCGGAGCGGGAAGAAGATGCGCTTCCGGTCCTCTTGCATCTCCTCGAGGGTCAGGAGATCGAAGAGTTTCCCGGTCATGAATGCCTCGAGGAACCTCAATCCGTCATCGGCCGTGGAAACCAGCCCGCCGTGGGCGCCGACGGACGCCATCGCGAGAAGGATCCGGACCGGGGTCTGCCCGTGCAGCATTGGAGCGATCTCGTCATACCGCGCGATTTCAGCGGGCCGAAAAGGCCACGTGTCGTTCAAGGCGAGCGGGGCGATGACACGGCTTTCCACCACTTTCTCCCAACTGGCGCCGGTCAGTGACTGGATGATCAGTGCGAGCAGATGGTAGTTGGTGTCGGAGTAGAACGGCTTGCCGGCAGTCCCCGGGGCAAAGCGGGAGGACATGTCGTGCTTCGCTATGTCGAGCGCCTCCTGGATGCTCCATGAGCGGTCCGTTTGAAGGATTTTCTTCAAGAGAGTGCCCCCTGAACGTCGTTTCTGGTCGAAGTAGCCAGCGATCCCGGAGGTGTGGGCAAGAAGGTCTCGCACGGTGATCTCAGCGCTGTGCTCCATGCCGCGACAGGTGTTCAGCCCTGACACGGTCTCGGCGTCCAGGTGCCTCTCAATCGAGTCGTCGAGATCAACGAGACCGGCATCCCTGAGCTGCATGACGACTGCCGCGGTGTAGAGCTTGGTAATGGAGGCGATGAAATACGGCTTCGGCGTGTCTCGGTCGTAGTACGACCTCTTCCGCCCTCGACTCGGTGACGACATGGAGAAGGACGCAGGCCCGGTATCCGGCCGAGCGCCGTAGGAGTCAAGCACCGCACGCAGCTTCGATTCTGTCTTCGCGGACACGCCGGCGACGGTCATCTGGGAATGATCGCCGCCGTATTCTCGAGGCTTTACATGATGTTTGTCATAAGCGCCCCAACCATCGTCGAGCGCTTCATAACCCCGATCCAACCACTCCTTGACAAATGCCCCGCGACCTTTAGAGGGCCAAGACAGCCAACCTGAATCGGGTTTCACTAACGGTCCGTCAGGGTATGAAAAGGACTTGCCGGTCTTGAGGTCAGCGACCTTTGGATAGTTCTCCGGGACATTTTTTCATACCGCCTTCGCCTTCCAAGTACTTCGAGCTCTGTCCGCGACTTTCCAAACGTCGACCCCGAGCCTGACGGAGGGTGGAAAGCACTCCCGCGTAAGGGAGAACAACTAGGCCTGCAAGCATCACCAATGCGGTCAAGAACTGTGCGCTGCCGGCCAATATTCGCAGTCCTCTTCCCACTCGCCGAGCCCAAAGCCACAGACCGCAAATGATGAGGCTGCCCGCTGAGAAGAATACGATCGTTGACGAGATGACCAGGATTGATCCGCTCCATAGGGGACCAGCCACCACGGCCCGGTTGACGGACGTCAACCGCGACAGTGTGAGCGTGAATTCGCTGGTTCGCGGAGCTCGCCGGCTTGTGTCAGATGGGAACACTCAGCGCAACAGACTTCTATCGAGCAAGCAACGGTGACTCCGCAGGAAGCCTTCCGCAGATCGTCGCTAAGGGTTTGATCCATCCCGTTGAGTGATCGACCAAGCGACGACCTGTTCCGCGAACTCGTCGATGTCGTTCGCGTCGCTGAGCCCGTAGTCAGAAGAAAGAACGTCGCGCAGTTGACCTGCAAGCGAGGTCGGATCGGGGTTAGC
>JACMOZ010000043.1 GCA_014377785.1 Aeromicrobium sp. | reverse complement strand
CGGATTCAGCATCCCGAACACGTTGTGGTTCACGGCCCTGCAAGACAACGTTCCTGCCCATCTGATTGCCCGGGTCTCATCGTTCGACTGGATGGGTTCGACAGCGCTTCGACCAATTGGACTTGCGATAGTCGCCCCGATTGCTGCAGTGTTCGGGCCCGCGGTCGTGTTGCTGGTTGCTGCCGGTGTCACAGCCGCGACGCTCGTCGGCGTCACCGTACACCCCAGCGTGCGGGGGCTTCGCACGAGCGTCCCGCCGAACGCAGATGAACCGCTAGCAACAACCGCCGAGCTCAAGTAACGCAATCCAGCGCCCTGCGCCTGTTGCCCCACGGCGTTTGCGACGGCGGCGTCCACCTTCCCCTTGAGATCACCCCATCAGTAGAGCAACCTAGTCCCATTCGCAATTACGACATGCCTCACCCGCTATCGACTAAAGATGCCGCAGCACTGATCGGAATCCTTGCCGAGCTATCGGGGAGATCATGCTCAGGAATTTCAAAGACGATCAAGTCGCTTCAGTCCGAGAACGAATGACGCGAGACGGTCTTCTACCCCACGGTGCGACGCAGGCGCAAATGCTCAAGGGCCTAACTGACTTGATCGAGCGAATTCGAACTGGGCTCGGCGAATACGACTCGCCACCCTTCTCGTATCTCCCCGTATAGGGTTCCGCTTGTGGCCGGCGCGCTGGGTGTCCCTCGTTCGGCTCTCCATGTCAGACCGAAGTCGGCGGTATCTGCAATATTGAGGCATGGGTGGAATTCGGTATTCGGAGTTTGTGCAGGCCGTGCGTCGATACAGACCAAGCGACCTGATTCCAGCGATCGCCCAGCTCTCAGCCGAAAGGCCCTTGGGGCAGACGTTCACGGACGAGTGGCGGGCGAGGCCGCCATGGGCACTGGCAGCAATGGCCCGCGAATCCATCCTTTACGGAACCGAGTCCAGATCGGCTCGGGCTACCTCAGCCACTCTCGACGAGCTATTCAATCTCTTCTCGAGACTCTCGGATCCGCACGAGGAGCCAACCGCCCACACCATCCTTACCTCGATAACGCACGAACAGTTTCCGTACCAGGAGTCGATGTTCGAGGAGGTTGCCCGAGCGCAGGCACTATTCGGGCACCCGGTCGCTGGTGTTGATCCGTTCCCATGGGAAGAGGTGATCGGCGTCCCACTTGAGGCAGCAATTGGGGCAAGCCTTGTAGTCGCCGCACTTACCGGCGCGCAACAGGGCCGATTCGATCCGGCATGGTTCGATCAAGATGGTGTTGACGGAGTGTTCCGGCGCTTCATGCCCAAGGACACTCTGCTGGCTGGGGCAGCGTACCTGACGTGCACCTTGGCGTCCGCACGCAAGGCCGGCTTGCCGCCAGACGGCCTTCCTTGGAGTGCTCGGAGATTTGCCTACAACCCACTCATGTCAACGCCGCTCGTCGACCTCGGTGCAGCTGGAACCTGGGCGCCCCTCTCCACCGCAGTCGCGCGCAGCGTCACACCCGCCAATCTTTACTACGCCGGAATGGCGAGCGGTCGGTCGGGCTTCGGCAAGGACCTTGGATTGAGGGTGCAGGCTTACGTTGGCCGACAGCTGAGAGACATCGAGAATTTGGAAATCCTCCCCGAAGTCGTTTACGGCCGACGCGGCGGTGAAGATAGCGCCGACTGGTTCATCATCGCCGATGAGGCCGTCGTCATCGTCGAAGCGAAATCCGCCCGTATGTCCCTTGCTGCTAAGGGTGCCGACTCCTCGCTCCCCGGACATGTGGCGCGCAGTATCGGTCGTGGGCGCGAACAGATCGACACGACAGCTCGACTCATTCGCGAGAAGCATCCGGCGTTCAGCCGCATCCCGAGCGACCGCCGCATGGTCGGGTTAGTAGTTACCAGCGAGCCGTTCTACATGGCCAATTCTGGACTGCCGGCTTATGGCGCACACGGAGAGATCCAAACTCTTGTCGCGTCCCTGCGAGACATTGAATTTTTTGCCGCGGTCCCAGGTCAGCAGCTCGTGCCGGCACTCTTAGATGTGATGGATGACCCAGAGCAGTCGGCATGGTCGCTATTCTCTTCCCTCCAGCCGCGGTTCCCGGAACCAAGGCGGAACAAAGTTCTTGACGCGGCATGGTCCGAGTTCTCGTGGATCGGAGACAAGTTCTACGAGATGACTGGAGCGGAGCGACCTGAGGTGACGTCCCGCTGAGTGATGGAGTTTCTCGACACCGTGCAGGTCAGCTGTTTTGGTTTAGGCGGCGGCGAGTTCTGGGAGGATCACCGCCTCGTCGATGGCTTCTGCAGGGTTGTTCATGCTCGCCAGCTCGAGCATTGACGCTTCGGAGAAGCTAGCCGATCCGCTATCGGCATGGCGTGAGGCCCCCGCAAGAGGTTCCGCTTGCGGGCAGCCGATCAGGTTGAAAAGTGGTCCAAAGCGTGCTCTCGCGATGGCGGGAAATGCCGTCCAGTGAACGACCGACTGAGTCCGCCTCCCGCTTGCGGGACGGTTCCCGGTTGCTCCAGCCGAGACAGTCTCTATCGGGCCTCCCCTCAGGGCAACGCAGGATTTCAGGCTCCGTTTCGGGCCCCGTCCTCGACTCAAGAGATTCACGAGCTCGTAGTCGCGATTAGCCAATCCTTTGACGTTCGCGGACGTTCCTGCGAGAATCTCAACTATGCCGCGCATCGTCGGCCGAATTGTCGACTGAGGGGGCATTGCTTATGGGCGCATGGTCTGGATCAGTCTTCGGTAACGACGACGCAGCAGATTTCTCGTTTGAGTTCGACGGCGCCAACACCGTAGCCAAGGTAACGCCCATCATCGAAAACGCACTGGACACTGTCCTTGAGTCGACGCCATACCTAGAGGCTCCAGACGGTGCAATAGGGCTCGCAGCCGCTGCGCTTGTTGTCGCGTGGAATAAGCCGGAATTACTGGGCAACGACGTTGCCTATGCCCCGGAGCCTTGGCCAAGAACGAGCGAACCACTGCCTGAACAATTGAGGACGAAAGCCGCTGCAGTGCTAGACCGAATGAAAGACGCGACAGGAAATGAACTGGCGCAACTGTGGTCGGAGTCGGGAGAAACATCCGAATTCGCTGCTGAAATCGACCGCTGGCAGTCAGCGCTTTCCTGAACCCGATATCGAGAGCGAGCGCCTAGGACGGAATCTCTTCCGGCTTGCAGGTCCAGCAGAGGTTCCTTGGGAGAACGCCATTCCATCGCTTCGCGAGATGATGTCCGCATGGACTCCGATCAAATGTGCCCCGCTCCAGAACCACACTGGCGGCGCACCGGCCGACGATCCCTATACGAAGGCCGTGTCGTCGTGTCGGAGCACAGCGTCGAGTTGCCAAGCGGCGAGAAGACCACCTTCGAAGTCGACGAGAGCATCCCCTTCGCCGTCGCCGTTCTGATTGCCCCGTCCCAGGACACCGTGATCCTCGCTCGGCAATACCGATACGCCATCGACAGTTGGATCTACGATCTGCCAGGCGGTGCGGGGAACCCGGGAGAAGATCCAGAAGACGCCGCGCGCCGGGAGTGCCGCGAAGAAACCGGCCTGATCCCCGACATACTTGAACACCCTCACACGATCTACCCCAACCCCGGCCGATCGGCGTGGGCACTGCATCTCTACTTCGCGAACACCGTCGATTTCGGCGAAGCGAACACTTGCGATCCCTCGGAACAAGTGGTTCCGTTCAAGACTTCCCTCGGCAACCTCGACCGCCTTATCCAGGCAGGAGAAATCGTCGACCCCGGCCTGCTCGTCGCGCGACTCTTCGCCGGCCTTCAAGGCCTGCTCCCGCCCCTCGGGTTGTCTTCAACGAGATGAGGCTGAATAGGGCGGCCCAGAGCCTGCCCGATCAAGGTTCCGCCTGTGGGCTGACTTAATGCGAAACTGATCGTCATTCGGCCTGTTGGAGGACGGCATGCGCTCATCTGGTCCACTGCCAGGCAACCCTTGGCCACACGACATGGTGATCGCTGTCGAAGATGACCTGCAGCCGCTTCTTGATCTGCTGTGGATCCGGGAGGCCTGGAACCTTTCTCCGGTCGGGGTAGACCTGCCTCCGCTGCTCGTGGACGATTCAGGCCGAGCACAGGCCAAGACCGAACCCTCCGATGTCTCCACAACGTGGTCTGACGCGTGGCCATCGCTGTGGGAGAAGTGCGTTCACCAT
>JACMOZ010000382.1 GCA_014377785.1 Aeromicrobium sp. | reverse complement strand
GTTCGGGTGGCTGACATTTGTGGTCTGCGCAGTGAAAGCGGCGAGAGAGTTGAGCTGGCGTCGCGCTTTTGCGGCTATTCGGCCAATTGTGCCCTCTTAGGGGACCTCTACTCAACAGGCCCGCCTCGGTTAGGCTCATCAGGAAATACTTGAGAATTCGGGTGGGGAACTCTTGAAGTCGAAACGCCTTTTTAGTGCTGCATCAGCCATGGCTTTAGCGATCATCGCGGTCGCAATCACTGCCCCACCCTCGGCGAGCGCGACAACGCGCACCGTAAGCCAGGGCCAGTCGATTCAGGCGGCTATCAATGCCTCCGCGAACGGCGACACCGTAAAGGTCTCACCAGGAACGTATTACGGCAACCTCACACTCAACGGTCGCTACATCTCGCTGATCGGCGATATTGCCAATCCGTCGAGCACGATCATTCGCGCAAACAGCACCTCAGCCGCGGCAGTATTCATCAGTAACGTACCGTGGGCCTCCGACCGGAAGACGATCGTGTCGGGCTTCACTATCGCCGATGGCAACGCGCCCAGCGGGCAAGGCGGCGGCATCACGGTGTTCAACCACGCGAACCCGGAAATCACCCACAACATCATCACGAACAACACCGCCCACGGGTATGGCGGCGGTATCGAGATCTTCACGAATGCGACTCCGATCATCGCCAACAACACAATCTTCAGCAACCAAGCGACCTCCGGCGGTGGCGGTATTTTCGTCTACAACGGCTCGAGCCCGGTCATCTACAACAACTCGATCACAAGCAATGGCACCTCTGGAGCATCCATCGCCAATGGCGGATCGTCGGGCGGAGGCATCTACCTCGAAAACACTGGCGACCCGAACGCCCACTCGAATCCGGTTGTGCTGAACAATGAAATCAGCGGAAACACCGCAGAGTTCGCGGGCGGCGGAATCATGGTGCGCACGGGCGCCAACGTGATTATCGAGGGAAACCACGTCGCGAATAATAAGGCAGGATACGGCGCCGGAATCCACCTCGAGTCGACCGGATCTATCGCCACACTGACCTCGAACGTCATCGAAGGGAACAGCGCGGCGGCCAACCCGAACATTCCGGGGTCGGGAGTGGGCGGTGGTGTCGCAATTTTCGACAGCACGGTCGCCACACTCACCGCTAACACTATTCGAAACAACTCGGCCTCAAACATCGGTGGCGGAATCTCAAGCGGGGAGAATGCGAACACCACGCTCACCGGTAATTTGATTGCTGGCAACTTTGTTTCCGGTGGTGACAATTCGAAGCAAGGCGGGGGGCTGTACGCGGCTAACTCCACGCTTACTGCAACCAACAATCAGTTCGTCGCCAACTCGGCAACGATCGGCGGTGGGATATCACTCACGAACGCGCCTGCGACGCTCGTAAACAACACCCTGGTGAATAATCACGCGACCGGTGCTGCCGGTGGTGCGATCTACGTCGCCAGCGGATCGGTCGCCCTTGTGAACAACCTGCTGACCCAGAACGACGGCTATCAGTTGTTCTTCCAGTTGAACGTCGGGCCCAACCGACTCGACAACAACCTCATCACGACCCCGAACTCCGCTCCGGCCGCCGAGGGGAGTGGCCTCTACTTCGACTACGCCCGCCGCTACACCACCGCGGCTCAACTCAACTCGGTTCCGAATGCACACAACAATGTGGTTGTCGACCCCGGCTTCGTGAACTACGGCGGCAGTGACTTCTCTCTGTCCTCGAACTCCGGTGCGATCAACAGGGCAACGAACATTTCCATCCCCACCGTGGCGAACGACTACCGCCGGGCCATCCGCCAGCCCAGCTCGCTCGATATTGGCGCGTTCGAATACGTCGCCAGCCCGGTCATACCTACACACGTATATCGATTCTGGAGCGAATCAAAGAAGAGTCACTTTTTCACCATCAGCAGTGACGAACGAAACCTGGTCGCATCCACCTACAATCCGACGGAGTGGCGATATGAAGGAATGGCATTCGACGCATTCACGTCTCCCCTCTCGGGAACCGTGCCCCTGTACCGCTTCTATAGTGCGTCCTACCAGAGTCACTTCTACACCGCTAACGCAGCAGAGGCGGATGGATTAAGAAAAGATCCTGCAATGAAGTTGCTTTGGTCCTACGAGGGCGTCGCCTACTACGTCTACCCTCTCGACACCGGAGTACTGTCCCGTCCGGTATTTCGATTTTGGAGCCTGGACAATAAGACCCATTTCTATACTGCAAGCGCGACTGAGAGCGCCGAGATTCAGTCTTTATACCCACCGCACGTCTGGAGCTACGAAGGTCCGGACTTTCGAGTTCCTCGGTAGGCCTCGGAGGAAAAGACTGGGTGTGACCGATATTCGCTTCACCCGACTGTCGCATTCTTCGAATCACGCGGTGTTGACGCGGAGATCAGATTTGTCCGAATGAGTTCAGACACAACTCTCCTGTTGCGTGGCAGTGTTGCGGCAGCATTGATCCTGTTGTCTCGACGTTCATGCTCGCACTCGGATAGGTGACCGCGACCAGGTTGCGAGGACACGAGGGGGAGCCAACTGATCGCACGACTCCTCGGCCACGTAAAAGTGCGCTTCATTGCCGCTTCTCCTTCCGCGCCTCACGGTCGGTGTCGATGATGGTGGACTTCCTTCGCTTTCAGTCGGTCTACGTCGTGTCCCTCATCATCAATACGATCGCCCTCCGTTTCTCGTCGAGATCGGTAATCTCGTCCCGCTGGTAGCCCTGGCGTGTGTGATCGTCGCCACAACGGGCATCAGCTACGTCGGTCACAAATGGTTCTCGTTCCGTCGCCCCATAGCGCGGGTGGGTTCGGACGCAGTTGCCCCCGTTTTATCACCACTAGCCACGGATGATGCAGAGTGGCGTTCGCGAGCTCAGTAGTTCTTGGGGGACATACGACCATAGTGAAGCGCCGTCGCAACTGTGGACTACATCGGACCGACCGGTCCGTTGCTTTGGGCTTGCTCACAGTCGTACTGACCGCCAGCCTTCTGTCCTTCGGCATACAGTCCGCTGCTGCGCTGCCAGCCACCCTCAACGTCTGTGCAAGCCGCCTCGACACCATGATCCAATTCCCTGTCAACGCGGCCAAGGATGGCAACACGGCGCAGGTCGATCACGGTACCTATAAAGAAAATATCACCATACCCGGCAAATACATCAGGCTGAGCGGCAACATCGCCGGTGGCGTCAATCTCTGACGGCGCCTCGACCGGCGCCAAAGCCTTTCTGCTTATCCAAGACGTTCCGACGGCCGTCGGTATGGCATCCGTCGTGAGCGGCATCCTCATCTCGAACAATTCGCACCCGCTGCTGCATTCGAACACGATCAGTAACAACATCGCCGACCAAAGCGGCGGCGGGATTTTTGTCTCGAACAACTCGGCGCCGGCGATAGTCGACAACGTCATATCCACATAAGGAATGGAATTACTCTCCCGGCGCGATCCGTGTTGGAGCAGGCAATTTGGCAGTTACCACCGCCAGCAACGTCATTACTCAAAATCAGGGTTCTCAGATTTGGAAAGAGGATAACGCTCTCGCGAGAATCCACAACAACGTCATCAGACTTCCGACCAGCTCACCGCAGTCGGGATACGGCCTGTACGCCAACAGGGTCACCAATCAGCTATCCACAACGGCGGCGATGAACTTGAGCGCAAACGTCAACGCCACATCAACCGTCGACATCGATCCGATATTCGCCAATCTAGCCTCCGATGACTACTCACTAGAGCCATCGTCTTCGGCCATTGGCCTCGGAACCGCGGGATTTGTTGCCGTTCCGCCCGTCGACTTCCGCGGCGTCATGCGCACGAGCCCCTCAGCGAGTAGTGCGTACGAGTATCAGTCGACCCCCGTGATCCGAAACGATCCCGCTTTTCCAGCATCGCTCAATGGAGCCAGTCGCTGAGTACAACGTCCGGATCGTGAGGGCCGGCCCCGTCGACGCTCAGCTACCAGTGGAAGGCGAATGAAATCGCGATCAGCGGTGAGATCGAGAGCAGCTACCTCCCGCGGACCGTCGACGTCGGGAAGACGATCTCGGTCACGGTGACCGCGACAAGCTACAGTGTGCATGCGATGTCCTCTACGACTCCGGTGAGCCCGGTCGCCAGTCGCGGACCGTATTTCGGTGACGTGCCGTACGCCTATTCGTTCTACTCACAAATCAATTGGATGTCGCCTCCGGGACCTCCACCGGAACAGCAAACCCGCCCTACGCACCGCGCTTTCGACCGAACGACGTCGTGTCGCGCCAGGCTATGGCATCCTTCCTTTTTAAGCTCTCCGGAGAGCCCTTCACCGCTCCGTCGACAGCCTCGTTTGCCGACGTCGATTCCTCTTCGGCCTTCGACACCGCCATTGAATGGCTCGCGTCGAAGGGTATCTCGGTCGGTACTGCTCAATCCTCGGGAAAACCGTTATTCAGGCCCACCGACGCAGTGTCCCGGCAGGCGATGGCGCTCTTCCTCGCCCGGTATTCGAACATCAATGTCTCCGCCGCACCAACCCAGCAGGGCTTTGCCGACGTACCGATCGATGCTCCAGCCGCATCTGCGATCGCCTGGATTAAGAGCTCGGGTATCTCGACGGGCACCGTCCAGTCGAGCGGCCTCCCGTTTCACAAACCGGTGGATGCCGTCTCCCGCCAGGCTATGGCAGTCTTCCTGTACAGGTTGAGCCACCCCACCTAGACGATCTCTCATAGACTGACGCAGTGAATTCGACGCCGCTGCGGGACCTTTCTGCACCGCGACCCGCGAAGGCCTCGGCGCTTCAAGGTGCCGTCGCATCCGGCAGCCCCCCTATCAGCAAGCACAAATCCGACCTCCTCGCGTTGTCGGCGGCTGTCCCATCCTGGGATCCCTCGCTCGTTGGAGCAGCCGAAACGGCCGACGAACTGTTTCAGGTGGATCCGGCCAGGGCCAACATCCTTCGAAGCCTCAATATCGACCCTGATAGCGTCGTGCTTGAAGTGGGCGCCGGCACTGGGGCGCTGTCCAGGTACCTCGCCGAGTCGGTCGCCCTTCTCGATGCTGTCGAACCAAGTCTCGAACTCGCCGGCATCGCTGCCGCGCGTCTCGCGGCGTTCGAGAATGCCAGGGTCTTCGCTGGCAGCCTGTTCGATGTCCCAAGCGCGCGGACCTACGACCTGATCGTCGCTGTCGACCAACTTCGCGGTAGTGCGGGATCGGCCGATCGCTGGCTGGCGCGGGCGGCGTCGCTCCTCACTCCCGGAGGGTCGATCGTGATTGCCGAGACGAATCGTCTCGGAGCGAAATTCTTGGTCGGCGCCCCGGATGACAGCACCGACGTGATCTTCGATTCGATCGAAGGCTACCCTCGCGGCTCGTCCGATCCCGCTTTCAGACGCTCGGAGCTCGTCGCCCTAATAGCCGCTGCCGGCCTCAAGCCGCAGGTGCTCGTGGCTCTCCCCGACCATCGCTTGACGAGGGTAGTGGCGGACGCCTCATGCCTCAGCGGCGAACACGCGAGATTGCTCGCGGATCTCGCCCTGACGCCGAGTCCGGACTATGGAACCCAACGACCGAAACTGGCGGATGAGAGCCGCGTGTGGCAACAACTCGTTGACGAGGGGCTCGGCGACCAACTCGCGAACTCCTTCGTGATTGTTGCCTCGCAAAACCATTCACGGCCTTTATGGGGTGCCGACCGCCTCGCCATCTACTTCTCGTGGCAACGAGCGGCAGAATTCACCTCGCAGACCGTGGTTGACAAGAGCGGCGACAAGGTGATCTTTACCCGCCGCTACCCGCGAGCCGAGTCTTCGTCGGCACTGCGTGTGCACGATTCGTCGTATGAGTTCGTAGCCGGCTCTACTCTCGCCAGCGCGATTGCCCAAGCGCCGGATGACCAGGTCAGGGCGTGGCTCATGGAGTGGCGTGAATTGCTTCTCGACCTTTTCTCCCAAGGCCACCTCTGGTTAGACCTTCATCCTGGAAATTTGATCATCGGGACGAACGGCAGTCTGGTGCCAATCGACCTCGAATTCGAGACGGCCTCGCACGATGTCGATTTCGCGATCCGGCGCGGTCTGCTGACGGTGTCTAGAATTCTCGCTCTCACCACTCATCCGTCACTCTGGTCGGAGCAGGTGCGCTCGGTCCGTGACATCGGACTCCACCTCGGCGAACTGATGGGATATAAGGCCGAATCCGGATGGTTCGACGCAACGATCATCGACGAAGCCGAGTTCCAGGAGACTGTCGCTGGCACCCGTAGAGCCGGTCGGCCGCGCTCGGCTTGGAACGACGAACTTAACGCAGTCGCCGACACCCCTCTCGAGAACCTGCCTCTCGGACTGCGGGTCTACGAGACCGTCGGCACGACCGTCGCCGAGCGCGATGCAGCCTATGCGCGGCTCGGCGTGTTCGATGACCGCATCCGGGACCTCGAAGGTCAATTACGCGCGCTGGACGTGAACGCCATCCTGGAGCGTGACGCCACGATTAGTGCGCTCGAACAGAATCTCGCCATCACACGGGAGACTCTCTCGAGGCATATCTCGTCATTAGAAACCCGGGCTCAGGTAGGGAAGGAGTCGTCCGCGGAGCTTGAAAGAGAGCTGCGCGATGAGCTCCACCACGCCCATGTAGCCTCGCTTTCGCAGCAATCTTCCCGTACCTATCGAGTCGCGTTGCGACTGC
>JACMOZ010000381.1 GCA_014377785.1 Aeromicrobium sp. | reverse complement strand
CGATCGACGGCCGCGATGTACTCTCGCTCGACCCGAGTGAACTTCGCCGCCACATCGGCTATGTCATCCAGCAGATCGGGCTGTTTCCGCACATGACCATCGCCGAGAACATCGGCGTTGTGCCCAAGCTCCTAAATTGGAGCAAAGCAAAAACGAACGACCGGGTGCACGAACTCCTCACCACGGTGGGCCTCGAACCCGGCGACTTCGCGCACCGCTACCCGAAGCAGCTCTCCGGCGGACAGCAACAGCGCGTAGGTGTTGCTCGTGCCTTGGCCGCCGACCCACCGGTGATGCTCATGGACGAACCGTTCGGCGCGACCGACCCGATCACCCGTGAGAAACTACAGGCCGAGTTTCTGCGCCTTCAAGCATCGATCGGCAAGACGATCATCTTCGTCACTCACGACTTCGACGAGGCCGTGCGTCTCGGCGACCGCATCGCCGTGCTCAGTAACCGCAGCCAGATTGAACAATTCGATACCCCGGCGAACATTCTCTCGAACCCCGCCAACGACTACGTCTCTTCATTTATCGGTTTGGGCACTGCAATCAAACGCCTCGTCCTCATTCCTGTGACCGCAGCTCGCCTCGGCCCCGCAAACGCCGCGACTGGGGGAGGAACCACGGTGCGCACCACGGATTCTTTGCGTGACGCCCTTGATTCCCTCGTTCTTTCAGGACTCCCGGCACTGGCCGTAGTTGATGAGCTAAACAAGACGGTTGGGTCGATTAGCGTTGACCAAATCTCCGCAGTGCTCGGCGCCGAAGTGCCCGTTCTCGCCCCTACTGCGGAGGCCTGACCATGGTCGTCCCGACGGCTACCAGCGCGACCCCGACTGGGCTGCGCCGCACGGCCCGGCGTAGCGATGAAATCTGGTCGATCAAGCGGTTCCTCACCCCCGCCGCGGTGCTACTCGTGCTCGTCGTGCTCTTTCTCTGGCTGTCGAGCCTGACGCTCGACTCGATCGAGTCCCGCACCCTCAACACGGACTACATCATCGCCCGCGTGCGCGAGCACCTCGGGCTCACAGTAGTTGCGTCCGCACTCGTGGCCCTATTAGCCATTCCGACCGGAATCCTGCTCAGCCGCACGCGCTCACGCCTGATCAAGGCGATCGTGCTGGGCCTCGCCAACGTGGGCCAGGCAACGCCGGCGGTCGGCGTCATCATTCTGCTGGCCATCCTCTGGCAAACCGGCTACGTTACGGCACTCGTCGGGCTTGTCGTTTACTCGTTTCTGCCGGTGCTGCGTAACACCATGATCGGTCTGCAGCAGGTTGACGAGAATGTGCGTGAATCAGCGTTCGGAATGGGTATGACCCAGAACCAGGTGCTCTTTCGTATCGAGCTGCCCCTCGCCGTGCCGGTGATTTTGGCCGGCCTGCGCACGTCGCTGGTCTTCTGCGTGGGGGTGGCGACGATCGCCACCTTCATCAACGCCGGTGGCCTGGGCGACATGATCGTCAACGGCCTGAAACTGCAGCGATACCCAGTCCT
>JACMOZ010000380.1 GCA_014377785.1 Aeromicrobium sp. | reverse complement strand
GCCCGAGAGGCACGAGGTGCTTGGCGCCATCAGCAGTGGTCAATTGCACGCAGGGATAGTGCTCCTCAGGGTCAAGGCCGTCGCGGACGCCCCTCTCGAAACTGTTGCTGCCAAGATGCTCTTCGATGGCGACAACTTGGTCAAGGTTGATCCATTTGTCGTCGGCACCGATTGCGGGCCGAGCTCCATTGGACTCATAGACAGTCACTGCAAGTTTTATGAAGTGCACGGCGAGGGCCTCCCAAAGATTACGGACCCGGCAAAGGTACAGTCGGGCACCGCAAAGTTCTTCGGGTTTTCTCGACCTGTGAGGCACTTCCGGTTCCTGGGGAGTGTGAGGGGGTGGTGAACACCCCCCAGGGAGGTCCGCCGGAGGCGGCCTCCGGAGATGCGCTAGCCCTTGTCCAAGACAGCTATGGCAATAGCCAGGGCACGCTCGTAGGTCATGTTGACGGGGCGAATCTGACCCTTGCGATACCTGTTGTAGCTCGGAATGAATCCTGTGTCAGGGGCGGCGTCGATACGATCGCGAATGGGGCCGTAGTCGGGGCGGAGTAGCAGCCATTGAGCGAATGGGGTGCGGTCGTCGATTTCGATTTTCGCCCGCTTCTTGGCCAGCCCGACGCTGCGGCGCCAGTAGGTGTACTCGGCGGCCTCATCGGTCTTGCGTTCTTGAACGGTCCGACGATGAAGAGCTGCGCCAGGGAGCAGCGCACTGGTTTCGGGCACAACGTAGAACCCGAGCTTCGAATTGTCCCTGCGAGCGAGCGGATTGGTCGACTCTCGCTCGTACTTGCGTCGAGCGCGGTCGGCACTGGTTTCGAGGTTTCGCGCAGTCCACTCGTAGTTCTCAAACGCGCAGCAACGGAGCTTCCAGTCGAATGACTCCCGCTCCATCAGTCGAATGAGGTCCCGCTTTTGGTTGACGTTCCATTCCCGATCGAGTCTGGCGAAGAAGGCAACTCCAGCCTTGCGATCGGCCCAAATCTCGGCGCTGGTGCGTTCAGGTCGCGTGATGACTGCGGTACCGCTCATGGTCTCTCTCCTCCAATTTTTTTGCCTTTCGGCGGTTTTCCGCCCTCACGAAAGGAGCGGTGGAGTCAAGCCCAAAGGAGCTGTTGGCAGGCAAAAAGTTGCGTGCGGAGCGAAGCGGAGGAGCCACTTATTGCCGAAACTGCGACGACGGCTTTACGCCAGCGCGCCGGAGTGGACAATCCCTCGGCCGATAGGCAACAAAGTTGCCTCACAAAAGAAAAAAGCTGCGAAGCAGTCGACCGAGGTCCCTGACTGTATAGGGCGGGCTGAGTCCGAGCGACGGTGGAGCGTCAGGACATTCGACCCTCAAGTCCGTTGGATGCTCGCAGGCCACATTGGGGGTCAGAAGTATCTCCCAGACCGCCGCGACTCTGATTTTGTATTCTGTCGCCGCGATCGAACCGCCGGCCGCCGATGGGAGCGGAGAGAACACGTCGATACAGAACCAACCCCGGCGCTTCTGTCCGATTCTTACCGTTGCGGCGCCCGGCGGTGGCGCTCCGACCAAGTGCTGCCAACGGCCGCGGTCTCTCGACGTGGAATCGTCTGAGTGTTCAGGCGTTCGACATCAAACCCCTCGCCGCGGTGTCGATATACTCCGAAAATGGGCACCACGATCATTACCGCTGGAGTTGCTGCCTTGGTGGCATTCCTCTTCTCTATTCTCAACGAAGCGATTCGAGATAGACGTGCTTTCACCCGTCGCTGGGACAAGGACCTATTCGACCGAGTGTCGTCTTACCTGGCCACAACTACCAGCGTGGTACACCTGTCGAGCGGGTCTCGCGATAAAGCGGACAAGAATCTAGCGTCCACAATCGCTGATACGCATCAGCAACTTCGAGTCGGCTGCAATCAGCTCCTCCTTATCGCCGATCCTTCAGTCGCTGAGGCCGCTCTAAGAGTTCAGAGGGAGTCATACGCGGTCATCAAGACGTCGACCGGATCATCGGATCCACGGCCCGGGGAACTTATGCCCCTCGATCGGCTCTATGCGGCAATAGAAACATTGACCGAAGCGTCCCGCGCGCAATTGCGTCTTCAGCCGATTCAACGTACGCGTATTCGGGACTGAGTCGATAAGGAAGCACCTTCCCGCGACCCGCCGAAACATCTCCGGCAAGGACTCATTACCTGGGAATCTCGCGGGTCCGAATATGCGCTAGGTGCAGCGACGGCTAACCCAAAAACGGTCTGTCTCGTCGTTCGAGAAAATGTTCGATGCGCAATCGCATCGACGGATGCATCGCGAGTGACTGGATCCGCTCGACAGCGACCCACGCAATGTCAGTGCTCTCGTCATCAAACCGGAGGTCGCCGCCTTTCAGGACCGCGGTGAAGCAAAGGGAGAACTGCTGTCGCACCTCTCCATCGCTGTACTCCATGACGTGGTGTGGGTTCGTATAGACACCAATGAGTCCGGTGACTTCGACGACTAGGCCCGTCTCTTCCAAAACCTCGCGAACAGCCGTCTCTTCGATCGATTCGCCTGGCTCCATCCCGCCGCCCGGCAGCGCCCACAGGTCATTGTCCTTCCTGCGGACAAAGACGATGCGGCCGGCAGAATCCTGAACCACCGCCGTTGTCGAGGGAACGATGCTCGTTGCATTTGGCGCGTTCGGGTCGTTGAAGTGGTCAATGCGGCTCATGAAGTTCCTTCCGGAGCGGAGGTGGGCTGGCCGACGCCCAGATGAGGTTGAAGGCGTCAGCGTACGTGTTCCACAGGTTCTCGCCGGCGGCTCGAGTGAACTGGATCGCGGGGTTATCGCTCGCCGGCGAACCCAGGATGTGGTGGTTAGCGATCAGGGAGTCATCGATCCGGAACATCGACGCGTACAGGGTTGTCGAGTGGACTCGCAACTCAATCTCCTCGTGCGCGGCAAGCGGCGCGAGCCTGTCGAGGGTCAGAGCACACCTACTCGGGAGGCTCGGGCCGATGCCCTCCTCCTCACCGCGCCGTTTGACACTTTCGGAGCTGGGATCTCCAACGAGGAACCGCGTGGAGACACCTCTGCCGGCGGCATCCGCCATCAGTCGGTTGAATCCCGGCACCGTGTCATACAGAAATGTGCCGCCGTAGACGCAGATGTCGATCTCCGACTTAGCTGTGCTGAACAGGTCGATCCACACTCCAACGGGGATGTGCGCGCGACTTGTGTAGACCGTCGCCGCGATCGACCCGCTGACCGAGGAGGGGAACGAGGAGAACACCTCTGGCCACAGGTCGCTCGGCTCGCATTCGAGCGTTGTCGCGACCCTCCGCGCGTTTTCGGCGTGGGGTCGGACCTGCCCGTCCATCCAGCGCTGGATGGACCGCTCATCGATCTGAGTGGATGCCGCGAGCCTGGCCTTCGAGAACCCTCGGGACAGCATCCGGTTGCGCAGGGCCGCGTTGGCGGTCGCTACCAGTGGCAAGTCGAATTCACTGCCCAAGACGCCTCCTCATCGATCGACGATGTGCGACAGTTCTCGACAAATCTCTGATCCGATTCTGACATGAGACTGCGCCGTTCTGGCGGCGAATGCCCTCGATCTGCCGATTCTGCGCCGCTGAACTGACTTGCAACGGCATGCAGGACTAAGGGAGGCCAACGACCATGGACAACGGACAGAAATCGGTGACGCGCATGGTCGCCCAAGCGTTCGGCGACACCTACGACGAAGACACCCTCGCGCGCGTTGCCTGGGCGACGGCGCTCGAGCCCGGAGACCAGCGGGCGGGTCGACTGATCGCCAAGTACGGAGCCGTCGAGGCGCTCGATCGGCTCGTCGCGGGCCAATCAGCGCACATGGAATGGGGCAACAGGATATTGGACCGGTTGTCTGCGGCGGACGTCGTGTCAGCACTCGCCGTCAGCCTCGATCGAGGATTCGTGGTTGTGACGCCAGCATCGAGCTCATGGCCGCAGCGACTGGAGCCCCTGACCAGCGCAGCTCCTGTGGCACTGTGGCTCCGCGGAGACGGTTCCCTTCTGCCAGAGGCCACAATCGCCATTACAGGGTCTCGGGACTCCAGCGAGCACGGGCGACGAGTTTGCGCTGAGCTGGCCTCCGGATTGGCTTCACGAGGGCACGTAGTCTTTTCAGGGGCTGGCTACGGTATTGACACCGTCGCACTCATCTCCGCTCTCGAAGCGGGCGGGCGGACCATCGCCTTACTGGCCTCCGGTCTCAACCAGCCGTTCCCCTCGGGAAATGTCGATCTGCTGGAAGACATCGCTGAGAATGGCGCGATCGTCACTGAACGCGCGCCGGGCACCAAGCCGCGCGATTGGCGATTTCTCCGTCGGAATCAGCTCTTGGGAACAATCGCAGCGAAGTGCATCGTCGTGGAGGCGAGTGCTCGGTCTGGCGCGATTGTGACCGCCGAGGCTGCTCTGGCTGCTGGCCGGCCAGTTGGAGTGGTGGCGGGCCCAGCGGACACGCAAGCCTTCGCCGGAAACAATCGACTCCTGAGTGAGAGGAAAGGTGGTCCAATCACATCGGTAGAGGAAGTCGAACTGTTGTGAGCGATACAGGAGATTGCGCGCGCTCGGGGCCGCTCAGAGCGCCATTCGCTTTCGAGAACGGCCACCGTTGCGATACCCCGATGGGCGACTCCGACTTGACCCGCTTCGAGCGCTTCAGTCAGTGCCTCGGCAATTCTGGCTGTCCGAACGAGGCGGTCCGCATTCCCGCAATGGACGGTATTCGCATCCTTGTGGCGGTTTGGGAGCGGCGCGTATCGGTCAGGGCCCCGGCATTCCACGCGCGAATGCTTGGATACCTCGCGATCCCTGCCAGAGGTGGGTAAAGTTCAGTCTGGGGATGCTCTGCAGGAGGCCGACATGACCCGGAGTCGATTCCAGAACGTTCTTTCGCTTGCCACCAAGTCAACCGCAGCGAGCGCCATCATCTCAGCCTCGATCGCAGCAGTGCCCTCGAGCCTGGCCGTGTCCGACCTGGTCAGGGAAGGGGCAAACATACTCGCACTGTTGCTTTTGTTGCTCGGAATTCTCGCCAGCGCGGCTCTCCCGTGGGTGACGCGGCGCTGGTTGCGACAGCCGCGAGCAGCTAGGCGGCGCTGGGGATTTACCGGCGCTTTGGTTGTTTCCGCAGTCTATGTCGCGTCCGTCGCTCTTATTGCTTGGCTTCGCCCTACAAATACCTCAGGCTGGGTTTGGGTAGCGCTGATAGTCCACATGACACTCTTCTTATCGGCGTGTGCACTGATGATTCGCTTCGACGATGCAGCGGTTGAACGCGCACGTCACCCAGCACACCTGGCGTTTTTTGCCTGCGTGTTCGGCTGTGGGGTGGCGCTGATGGGCCTCGCCGCGGCGGTTGTCGCTGAAGCGCTCAGAGCCATCTGGAATGGGCACGCCGTTACTGGTGTCTCGATCTTTGTCGAAGCCGCAGCCCTGAGTGCGACAGGGCTCGCATTGCTTGTAGCGCGGCGCGTTGTTGCGAGCCTTGCATTGTTTGGCTTGGGTATCGCTCTGGTGGGGTACGGTCTCGCGTCGCTTGCGTCGAATGACACCCTGTATGGGAGTTCCGTGATCGCTCTGGCTGTCACGATCTCGGTTCTTGGCTTGGCGATCTGGCGTGAGGCGGATCCGGGATCGGCCATCGGCTACTTTTTGGCCGGTGGAGCGACGGTATTTCTTGGCATTGCCAGCGCTTTAGAGAATCGGATCGTGGCGGGGGTGGGCGCCTGTGTACTCGCACTCATACTCTTCACAATGTCAGGACTCGCGCTTCGTGTGCGCGACACTTCAGACCTGTTCCGTCATCCAAACGAGTTGCGTCCGTGGACCTCGCGGCGCTATCTCGGCGTGGCCACTGCTATCGGGGCCGTCGCCATAAGCGCCGCAATATGGACGGGTTGGACCCAAGGCACTCATCAAGGAGCGGTCGTTTACACGGCAGCGAGCACGGCCCTCGCTGCCGGTGCAATCAACGTTGCGTTGGTGGTCTCCTTAACAAAGCGATCGTCGCTCTCCCACGCGGCCGCAGACGTGGGCGCAGTTGAAACCTCGCCAGAGATGTCGCTGACGTCCGCGGGGTAGCTGCAAATCACTTCAGTAGCTCGACTGAGCTGCGCTCTTGCGCGCTTGGAGGTGCAAATCGGCGCTGAGCTGGATGCGGAATGCGGAATGCAAATAGATCACCCTTCAGTTGCCTTTTCAGGCAAGCCCGGCTAACCCGCCGTTTCCCTTGGGGCTACGCCGCCCGCTTCTTCAAACCGGCTTCTTGAGGTCGCAGATGGTGCACTGCCGCCAATTGGTACTGATCCGCTGAAGCGTGTAAGTGCCGCAATCGGGGCACAGGTTGCCTTTCGCCACTGCATTTCCTCTCTCGGGTTACGCGGTCCCGGAGTTGGCAGCCAACATTCGTCATCATGGCAGGAAGTATGTTTGCCTCGACATGCCGAGACTGACCTGCAATTTTGGAAGTATTGGCTAATTTCGGCATTGTTGTGCGTCTACTCTCCTTTGTCGCTCTGCCGATACCCCTGGTGGGCGATTGCGCTCTGGGCGAGCTCGAGCTCGGCACCTAGCGCCGCGGCGAGTCGGACTGCGCGAGCGAGATGGTCCGCAGCCCCGGCAACGGATTGAGCCGGGTCTCGGTCGTCGTCTTCGTAGACGAGATATTCATCCAGCGATCGCCCCAGGCCGCTGGCGAGCTGAGTGAGCGCTTGTGGAAGCAGATAGCCCACTCCCTTGAGGCTGCCCAGGATGCTGTAGACGACAGGTGCTGGGAGTCTCGCCCACATTGTGCGGTGGTTGATCGCCCGAATCGCCTCGTAAGCCTCATCGGCTAGTGCGGTGGGACTTTGGGTGGGGTCCATTGCGTCTCCTTCGGTAGTGTGGGCCACCCGTTAGCGGGCGGCCCACTTCACCTATTCCTGCTCGTCGGGTTTTGACGTGCGTCGCACCTGCGCGACGGCGCGATTGAGGTCGACGCCGATGGCGCGCGCTTCGATGACTCGCCCATAGTGCTTGGCGTCTTCGTCGCCCCAGCTGCTGTTGTGCTCGTCTCCGACGACGATCACCGGGTCGCCTCTGTGCAGTGTCGCGGCGGTGTTCTCGCCCAACTCGAATCTGGCCTCGACGAAGTGGGTGGTGGCATCCGCATGGCCGATCCACTTGCCCCGGCGGTACTCGCCGGTATTCTCAATGACCCGTATCTTGGTGATCTTGATTGTGCCGGCTTGAACAACCTCGGGGTCGATCGCGAGGTTTCCGGTGACGGTTCGTGTTGACATGGTTTCTTCTCCTTCGGTGTGTTTTCGTGCTTGGTTCTCTAGGGTTTGCCTACTGGCAGGAGTCGCACTGAAGTTCGTCCATCGGATCGATGGGCACCACGTACGGTTCGTCTTTCGACGTTTCGGTTGTTTTCTCTTTGGTCATTGCCTTTGTCCTTTCGATCGTCCAGAGAAGGGATCTTCCCGGTAGAGGATCACGGAGTCAGAACGGGCGGCGGAGTGCCTGGTCGTGGAATAACTGGAGGGTCCCGCGTGCGGGAGGATGCCGTTTATGCCGCGAAAGCCCGGCACGCAGTTGCCCGGCATGACGCATGATCGGATGCCTGGAAGATCCCAACAGGGGTCAATGCAGTGCCGCTTCAGCCGCTTCATAATTCGGGGTCCTGTTCAGGTGGGGGTGGCCGGCGCGGCAGGGCTCGGAAGGACGCAATAGCTCCCGATTGGACGATCCAGAAGGCGCCATCGGCCGCTTCGCGCACGTCTTGCGGCGGGATGATGAAGGCGTGCTGAGCGCGGCCGGACCCGAGTTCCTCGCCGAATGCGCTAGCGGATGCCTCCATCCGCATAGCCGTGCCGGCGTATTTCACGACGTCCTCGGGGTCCTTCGACCTTCCGAAGATCAGAGCGGCACCGCTCGTAAGCGCCCGACGTCGGCGAACTGCGTCGTTCGAGAGCCCGGCGGGGCTTTGGGTGGCGAGGACGAGTCCCACGCCTGCGCTCCGCGCAGTCTCGAAGAGGCTGCCGGCGGTGTCCCCGGGATCCTGGTTCCCGGAGACGAGTTGGGCGAACTCGTCGACGAGAACCAGTACTGGTGTCTTGTCGCGTCTGGCGAGGCGGCTAGCGAGGAAGTGGCGAAGGTCGAGCATCAGGAGATCGCCGAGGCGAGCTTGCGCCTCGTCGACTGGGGAGAGTGGCACAACGGTGACGTCTGCTGAAGGTTCGGTGAACGACCATCCGTCTTCCCCGATCCATCGGTCCAGCGGACGGAGCGCAGAGAGGAGGCTGTGCAGCGCGCGCGTGCCGGTTGTCGTGCCCATCCGGTCGACGGGCTGGTTGATCATCGCGAGGTCGTACTGGTCCCGCACGAATGGGGCCGGGCTCGCTAGGCGGATGCGGAGGTCATCAACGCTGGTGAGCGAGGATGCGTGCTGGATTGCTTGAAGGGCGCCCCGGATTTCGTCCAGGTAGTGCTGATTCGCGCCATCGGCGTCAGGCATCAGCCGCATGAGCTTGGACGTGACCTGATCGGCGGTGCCGTTGAAGAGATTCCAAACCCCGCCGTCCGCCACGGTCCTGCCGTACCCATGCGCAACGCGCATGAGCAGGTCCGCGTCCTCGGGGTCGCCTTTGGCGTCGATAACAAAGACGGGCCATCCGTATTCGATGGCACAGAGAACGAGACCGTTGAGGAGCACTGTCTTTCCCGCGCCCGACTCCGCGATGATCAACGCTCGAACGGCGGACGCGCTGGGAGGGAGGACCACATGGTGCCCCGTGGAATCGATCCAGTCGCGCACTCGCCTGGCATCGTGCAGTCGATCAACGAGCGAGGTGACGGTAGCGCGACTCGTGAGGCCGAAGGCTTGAAGACCTCCTTTTAGCGTTAGGGGTACTGTCAGCGCCTGCGGGTGTGTCTCGAGGACCTGTCCGGTGCGCGCATCGACTTTCACGCCGATCCGGTTGGCGGCAGTGCGGTCGGACGCGCGTTTGCGGGCGGCCTCGATTCGTTCCTGCCGCACGACATCGGATATCCGTCGGTTCCGCACAAGCTCTGCCGTGCGTCGGCGACGGATCGACCACGCGAGGGGAAGCAGGAACGCGCCCGAAACGAAGTTGGCTATCAGCCACGGGATGACGGCATCCAGTGCCAGGCGCTTCCAGTGAGGGTCGTTGGGAAGACTATGGGGCCCGCCGGTGCGGATCCAGTGGGCAACGAGTCCGGCTTCGACGGATAGCAGGAGCAGCACGACAAGCACTCCTGCCGTGTTGGCCAGCCACTGCCATTTCCAGACGACCCAGAATCGGGTCTTCGTTGCGGCGAAGTTCCCCAGTAGACGGCCAGCAATGATGGGAATGGCCAATGGGAGTGCAATCAGCAGAATGCACCCTCGAACCGATGCGCCGACGATTCGGCCGAGCAGATCTCCCGTCGGGTCGCTCGGTGAGGGGCCGCTCATCGACGAGACCCCGACTCCCGCAGTCGGCTATCGAACCCTGCGAGCTCGACCTGCCCGACCCCTGGTTCAGGCCTATGCCGCCAGAGCGGTTCGAAGTCGCCGACAACTCGCCCGCGAATATCGAAGATGCTCAAAGAGACGAGGCGTTGGCGATGGGCGGGCAGGAGGAACCGGTCTGCTTCCCGGCTGACCGATCCGGCCGCATCAGGGCTGCAGAGGTATACGACGCGTGCGATTCCCTCATGTTCCATCCGGAATGCATGACTGTCGCAGATCACCCGATACCGCCCTCGAGTCTTCTGTGTCATTTCCACCTCGATCAGCTCGACGATGTCACCCTTCACGGCGATCCCGTCGGCCTGGTGATCGAGAAGTCCAGTTGGTTTTCGATCTCTCGTCCATCGGTATCCCTGGGCGATGTAGCGGGCGGATGCTGCAGCAACCGCGACCTCGTGGCGGGCCGTTTGCCGGAACAGGTTCGGGGGACGCAGCCCAACAGCGTCCCGCGTCGCCCAAATGATCGACTCGTCCCGAAAAGTCGGACGGGCCCGATCGATGAGT